>DATNQS010000305.1:0-11625 GCA_036703925.1 Candidatus Sericytochromatia bacterium | reverse complement strand
TGGGCTTTATCTTTTGAGAGCATATCGATCGCGTCTCCTAAGGCTGTCGTCAAGCCCTGGCGCGTTTGAGCATGGTTCTTTTGTTCAGTTTGGAGTGCTTGAGTCAACTGATCGCGCACAACTAAAGACTCAATCAGCTTGTCCTGAAGTTCAGCGATGGTTTGCAATTTTTCGACTTCGGCTCGAATCGTTGTTGAGTCTGCTGACTGTGCTGTTGCAACAGACGCCATGCCCTTTAACTGCTGGAGTTCTTGCTTCAACTCGGCGATCGTCTGACGTGCCAAATTTGCTTCAGTCCGACGCTGCTGCGCTTCGGTTTCATACAACCGCTGCCAGTTCGCTGCGCTGCTGTACGCCTGTTCGCGATCCTGCTGGGCATCTACCAACTGCTGCCGCAACGTCTTGATCTCAGTCAACCACTGGCTTACGTCGTGGGTCATCAGCAATGGCTCCTTGGGCGATGCTAGAGAGTTTAACGGACTGGAGGGGGAATTTCTATAGCGAGGGAGGCGGGAGGAAGAGATAAGGGAGCAGCGGAAGTTTTGAGTTTTGAGTTTTGAGTTTTGAGTTTTGAGCAATCAGCGTTCAGCCTTTTGCCTTTTGCTTTCAGCCTTCAGCCTTCCTCCCCAATTTCTCATACGCATTCTCCACCAGATACTTGCCGCGCAAAAAGCCTGTATTCGCTCCAGGGCAAATGATTTGTAGCGTCTCTGGCGTGAATTGTTCAACCAGCTTCTGGACGTTTTGCAATTGTCTGCGCCAGTGGAAAGTCTTGGGCGTTTTGAGGGGCAGCAGCTTGCCTTGAGGGCTGGGCAACAGATGCCGACCCGAGAAAAGTACGCCACCAAACTGGCTGTAATACAGGCAGGCGGAACCGGGAGAATGCCCTGATGTCCAGATTGCATGGCTGTGAGGTGTTAGCGTCAACGTTTGCTCAAAGGGTGTGACGGTCAAGCCTGGAAGGAGGTAGGCTTCTTGCTCCTGAATGGCGATCGGGCAACCAAAGGCTTGCTGAATTTCGCGAGCTTTGCCAATGCCACCACGATGGGTGATGAAGAGCCAGTCTACGCCGCCTTGTGCCTCTAGAAAGGTGCGATTGGCATCATCCCAGGCAGGACAGTCCACGAGAATGTTGACTGCTTCTACAATAAGATAAGCGGTTCCTCCCAAGGTGTCTCGATTAGGGGGAAAGGCGAAGATGGAGGGGCGATCGCCCTGAGGCGGATGCAACAGCAAGCGGGGTTGCTTAGTTACAGTAGAGATCTGACTGATCGCGGGTTGTGGGGGCAAGAGGGGCGCAGAATCGCTCGATTGGTTTGATAACACTGGTGATTTAATGACACTGTTGGTTAGAGGGCACTGTTAAGGTGCAAAGTTTAAAGGAAACTGTCCGGTGAAGGCTACTTTGGGAGGGGGCACTTAGATAAGAACCTTGTCGCATTCTGGATATGTTCGCCTTTGTGCCGCTTGGCTTTTAAACTAGGTGAGTTCTGGATGCTAGCGGTGATGGAGTAAATGTCGTCAACGAACACGGTTGTCTCGTAAGGCGATTGTCTCGTAAGGCGATCGTGCGGCATCGCTCCTAGCCATACTGATTCAGACGATTAGCATTGTTTTCAGACCGTATATTCTTCCAGACCGACGAGACTAGACGCATGAATCCGTTACTTCTGCTGGTCCTTTTAGGACTCATCACCTACTTTATCGTGCGGCGTGTGGCTGGCGTGACCCGAACGTCTGTTTGGCTGCTGTGGTTGGTGGCAATGGCTCCAGCGATTGTGTCGAGCGGTTGGGTTTTGGCAAAGGGCAAACCAATGCCATCGCAGCTCATCCTCCTTTTGTCGGCAGTTTGCTTACTGCTGTATTGGTTTTTGATCCAGCGGAATCGCCTTTCGTCACCGCCCGTTAATTCATCGGTAGCAGAGGGCGGAGCGCAAGCAACCGAGGTGACAAAGGAAACGGTTACAACGCCAGTCCTGCCACGCCCGATCGACAAAGCAGAAGAAGCAAACCTGCAAAACTGTTTTCCCTGGTCGGTCTACTATCTGCAAAACGTGGAGTATCGTCCGCAAGCCATCGTGTGCCGGGGGCAGTTGCGGAGTAAGCCAGAAGTGGCGTACCAAACGATTCAGGAAAATGTGGCGGAACAGTTTGGCGATCGCTTCTACGTCGTGTTTCAAGAGGGTGCGAATCAGAAACCATTTTTTGTGTTGGTGCCCAATCCGCAAGCCCAAGGTGCGGCTGATGCCAATGGGCTGCCCGGTGCCAAACCGCGCAAAGAGACAGTGGCTCGACCGTTTCTGGCGATCGGCTTGTTTCTTGCTACCTTTTTTACAACGACACTGGCATGGCTAGATCTAGAGAAGCAAACCGTACAGCTTTCACCGGCAACATTGGTAACGGGCTTGCCTTATGCGTTCACATTAATGGCAATTTTGGGCATTCATGAACTGGGGCACTACCTCGCCGCACGTCGGTACAAGATTCAAGCAACGCTGCCGTATTTTATTCCGGTCATCCCCATCCCGCTCTTTCCGTTTGGGACGTTTGGCGCGTTTATTCAAATCCGATCGCCGATTCCTCATCGTCGTGCCTTGTTTGATGTGGGCATTGCGGGTCCGCTTTCAGGTTTTGTCGTAGCGCTGCCGCTGTTGCTTTGGGGCTTGGCGCATTCGGAGGTAGTAGATCTGCCTGAAAAGCTTGAAGCGTTTAATTTGCAGGCGCTGAACCCCAACTTTTCGCTGCTGCTGGCGCTGTTGAGCAAACTAGCGTTAGGTGGTGCGCTGACGGCTGGTTCTGGTCTTGACCTGCATCCAGTCGCAGTTGCCAGCTGCCTGGGTATTGTGGTTACGGCGTTTAATCTTATGCCTGTGGGTCAACTGGATGGTGGTCATATTGTCCATGCCATGTTTGGGCAACGGGTCGGCACGGCGATCGGTCAGATTTCCCGTTTGCTGCTACTGTTACTCTCGCTGGTGCAATCCCATCTACTCGTTTGGGCAGTACTGTTATTTTTGATGCCTGCTTCTGATGAACCTGCGCTCAATGATGTCACCGAGTTGGATAACCGCCGCGACCTGTGGGGCATTTTGGCGCTGGGTCTGCTGGTGCTGATTATCCTGCCGCTGCCTACAGGGTTAGGTAAGCTGTTGAATCTTTAGAATGGCGCTTTTAGCAGGATGGCGATCGCAATGGTAAACATATGATTTGCAGCTTCATTTTACAGGCAGATTGATCCCTTGCCCAGTCGAGACAGGTAACTATGGCTCAGAGTCTTCCAGAATCAAGCGATCGCCCCTCTAGCGAACCATTGCAGCCAGCAAAACGACGGCAATTCAAGTCTCGGCTGTTGCTTCCCCTAGGCGTGGTCGCGATCGCGGGCACCAGCCTTGCCCTCTGGTATTTTTTGTCGCAGCCAGCGAACCAGGATTTGCGTTTGAGTGGGCGGATCGAAGGTTACGAAACTGATATTGGGGCAAAAACGGGTGGACGGGTCGATACGATCGCGGTGCGAGAGGGTGATCCGGTTAAGCAGGGTCAGTTACTCGTTCGCATTAGTGACACGGAAGTGCAGGCACAGCTACGGGGCGCAGCAGCAAAAGTGATTGCGGCGCAACAGCAGGCACAGCAGGCACAGCTTCAAATTGCAGTCATCGAAAATCAGATTCGCGAATCGCAGCTCAACGTGTTGCAATCACAGCAAGATAGCCAGGGTCGGGTGTATCAGGCAGCATCCAGCTTGGCATCGCTAGAAGCGCAACTGAAGCAAGCAAGGTCACAATTAAACCTGGCAAAAGCTACCCGCGATCGCTACGCTCTACTGGTGCGAGAAGGCGCTGTCACGAGAGAACAGTACGACCAGCAAGAAACGTCCTACCAAAACGCCCTCGCCAACGTTGAAGCAGCCCAGAAACAAATTGATGCCGCTGCCGGTGGTTTGGCATTGGCACAAAGCTACAGCATCAATCCGGCTATTCGAGATGCCCAACTGGGAGCACTCTTACGCCAACGACAAAGTGCCCAGGCGCAAGTAAAAGCCGCAGAAGCCGAGATTAAAAACGCGCAGGCAGCTCAAAAGCAAGTTCAGGCGCAGATTGACTATCTCAACATCACCAGCCCGATCAATGGCATTGTCACGGCACGCAGCAAAGAACCAGGAGCCATTGTCACCAATGGGCAAACCGTGCTGTCGGTGCTTGATCTCAACTCGGTTTACCTGCGGGGCTTTGTGCCAGAAGGAGACATTGGCAAAATTCGAGTGGGTCAAAAAGCGCGTGTGTTTCTTGACTCTGACCCAAAACGTCCGCTGGATGCGAGAGTGACTGCGATCGATCCCCAGGCTTCCTTTACTCCAGAGAACATTTACTTTCGCGACGATCGCGTGAAGCAAGTCGTTGGCATCAAGATCGCGATCGACAGTCCCAGCGGTTACGCCAAACCCGGAATGCCCGCCGATGCAGAGATTGTGCTGGAATAAATCTCTATGCCTCTAAGCTCCTCCCTACATCCCCTCACGCCTTCACCCCCGCCCTCACTCGCTGCCCCTATCATCCGTGTCGAGGGACTGCACAAACGCTACGGCAGGCTGACCGCTGTGCGGGGCATTGACTTTAGCGTGCAACCCAGCGAGGTTTTTGGGCTGATTGGGCCGGATGGCGCTGGTAAAACGACGACCTTCCATATTCTTGGTGGCATTATGGAAGCCACCGCAGGCACCATCCAGGTGTTAGGGCAAGCACCTCGTAATGCGCGTCTGGGCATCGGCTACTTGACCCAACAGTTTTCCCTTTACTTGGATTTGAGTATTGATGAAAACCTGCGCTACATTGCGGGGTTGCGGAGTGTCAGCGATCGCGACTTTGCCGATCGCCGCGCCAAATATCTGCGGTTGATGAATCTAGAACGCTTTGGTAGCCGCCTCGCAGGGCAGCTATCTGGCGGGATGAAGCAAAAATTAGCGCTCTGCTGCGCCCTCATTTATAAACCAGAAGTCTTGCTGCTGGACGAGCCGACGACGGGTGTTGATCCTGTATCGCGGCGTGAGTTTTGGGATGTGCTGGCGGCGCTTGCCAATGAAGGCGTGACGATCGTCGTTGCTACACCGTATTTGGATGAAGCCGAGCGCTGTAACCGCGTGGCGCTGATGTATGAAGGACAAATTCAACAGATTGGTACACCAGCAGAACTCAAAAATAGCCTGGGACTTCATCGTCTGGAGGTTCGCACCAGCCAACTACAGGCTGTTGAGCGATTGCTCGAAGCGCAGGTAGCGGAGCCTGGTGGATCAACTGCCATTCGGGATGTACAAACCTTTGGCGATCGCCTGGATATCCTTGTAAGTGATGCCCAGGCAGGTGAAACTCAAATCCGTCGCCTCTTAAGTCAAGAGCATTTGCCGCTCGACAGCATCGACCTGACCCAGCCAACGCTGGAGAATGTATTTGTCACTCGCTTACGGCAGCAGGGCTTGGAACCACCGTTTATTGAGTTTCCGCGCTCGGTACGCCGTTCCAAACCATTCGCTCAGCAAGGGGTCCCAACCGATGCCGCCATCTATGCGCGCAACCTTAACCGGATATTTGGCACCTTTCAAGCCGTTAAGAATGTCAACGTAGACGTACGCTATGGCGAAATCTTTGGGCTGCTTGGTGCTAACGGAGCCGGCAAGACAACCACCATTAAAATGCTCTGCGGCTTGCTGGAAGCCAGTTCCGGCGAAATCGCCCTCGGTGGCGAAACGGGCAATTTAAGAAGCGGTGCATTGCGACGACGCATCGGCTACATGAGCCAAAAGTTCACGCTATACGATGATTTAACGATCGCCGAAAACTTAGAATTCTACGCGGGGGTGTACAGCATTCCCCAACGCGATCGCCGCGAAAAAATTGATTGGGTCATCAGTATTTGTGGTCTCCAGGGGCAGGAGAAGTTGATCACTGGGCAGCTCCCCGGAGGCTGGAAACAGCGCGTGGCGTTTGGTGCATCAGTCATGCACGAACCAGAGATTCTTTTCCTTGATGAACCAACGTCAGGGGTTGACCCACTGGCACGACGGCAGTTTTGGCGCTTGATTAATGACTTTGCGCGGAAAGGCACGGCAGTGCTGGTGACAACGCATTATCTCGAAGAAGCCGAACAGTGCAACCGCATGAGCTTTCTCGTCGCAGGCGAAACCGTTATCGAAGGGTCGCCCAGCCAAATCAAAGCCGCTCAACCTGGCAAACTCATTGAAATCACGCCCGATCGCAATCAAGCTGCCTCTGATCTGCTGAAGCAAACGCTTGAACCCTGGCGCGTCTCTATTTTTGCCGATCGTCTCCACGTTGTAGTGGATGACCCCGATCGCGAGGTGCCCAAATTGCGTCACATTCTTGAATCTCATCACATTGAAATCCACTCCTTACGCCCTATTCCCTACTCACTAGAAGATGCTTTTATCGGCACTGTTCAGCGGGCAGGAAAGTAGTTAAGAGTTTTGAGTTTTAAGTTTTGAGTTGAATAAAGGCATGAAGTAGTTAAGAGTTTTGAGTTCTAAGTTAAAGGGTTTCGCGGGTTGTTTTAATGATAGAGGTTAGTATGCGAATCAGTTCTTCAATATGGCTCAGTTCTTCGCTCACATTCACTTCTACCAACTGGGAGGCTTGCAACAAACGTAGTCAGTAGCGCATTTCTCTAGCTTCTTTAGCGGCAATACTCATCTTTGCTACAAAATCTTTTCGACTTTGACCAGCGCTTGCTTCTTCGACATTAGCACCAATGCTGGTTCCACTTCTCAATAACTGATTCGATAAGACAAACTCTCGCTGAGTTTGAAGCCTCTTATAAAGTCGAATAATTTTCAGTGAAAACTCAAAACTCTTCTTTTGAATCAAACTCTCCGCCATTACCCTAACCCAGAAGCTTATTTACTTATTCTTCCCAACTCAAAACTCTCTTTCCTTCTCTCCATAACTTAAAACTCTTAACTCAAAACTCTCAACTTTCCCCTCCCCTATCCTCTTTCTTCCCAACTCAAAACTCTTAACTCAAAACTCAAAACTCCCTTTCCTCCTCTCCATAACTCAAAACTCTTAACTCAAAACTTTCAACTTTCCCCTCCCCTATCCTTTTTCTCTCTTCCCAAATGAAGCGCATTCTTGCTCAGTGTGTAAAAGAATTGGCGCAGTTTCGGCGCGATCGCCTCACGTTAGCATTGGCGTTTGTGTTGCCTTTGATCACCTTGCTAATTTTTGGGTTTGCAATTCGTTTAGAGTCGAAAAATATTCCTTTAGTAGTGCAAGACTTTGACCATAGCAACTTGAGCCGAACGTATATTGAACGGCTGTTTGCAACCAATCAGTTTCAACCAGTTCGCTGGTCAGGTGACGATCCAGTCAAAGATGCGATCGATAAAGGTCTTGCAAAAGCTGCTGTCATTATTCCACCCAACTTCAACCGCCGTCTTAAAGCTGATAAACAGACTTCTGTACAAGTCCTGGTAGATGGTACGGATGCAAATAACGCACGAGTGATTAAAAACAGTATTCAGGCAACTACAAACTTCTTTCTAAGAGCTGATGGTTTGGTGTCTAACACACAACAAATTCAGGCACGTATTCGGCTTTGGTTTAATCCTGGACGGAAAGAATCGCTTTATATTGTGCCAGGTGTCTATGCCGTAGTTTTATGGATTTTTCCGTCCTTGTTGTCGGCGATCGCGATGGTGCGCGAGAAAGAAAAGGGCACGATTTTGCAAGTGTATGCCTCCAGTCTGACGGCTTCTGAACTACTGTTGGGTAAAGCACTGGCATATCTAGCAGTTGGTCTTATTCAAGCCTTAGGCGTAATGATTTTAGGATCACTAATTTTCCGTCTTGGCTTTGCGGGCGATCCAACACCGCTGCTAATTGGTACGCCTATTTATCTCAGTGTTGCTGTTATGTTTGGCTTGCTTCTGGGCGTTCGCAGCGGCAACCAGAATGCGGCAGTACAGGGCGTTTCTTTAGTTGGTTTTTTAACGGCATTTTTGCTATCCGGCTTTATTTATCCCTTAAGCAACATTCCGTTTCCTATGTCTTTATTGCCAAATATTGTTCCGGCTCGCTACTTCATTATTGTCACTCGTGATGCGTTTGTGCGAGGGATTGGTTGGGCAGGCGTTTGGTTTGATATTTTGATGATGATAGTAATTGGCTTATTCTTTTTTAACGTTGCTCGTCGTCTCTTACGTCGGATGCAGCTACCAGATTGAGACAGCTACCAGCGATGGATTGCTAACCTGAAGTGCTGGTGCCACTTTTACTGTTCTCGCAGAGCATACCCGACACCACGCACAGTATGAATTAATCGCTTCTCGCCTTTTTCTTCTAATTTCAAACGCAGATAGCGAACATACACTTCAATAATATTTGAGTCACCCATAAAGTCGTATCCCCAAACTTTTTCAAGAATCTGGTCACGAGTGTAAACCTGACGGGGATGATGCAGTAAATAGTCCAACAAATCAAATTCTTTTGCAGTTAGTTCAATAACCCGTTGCCCTCGAAGGACTTGACGAGTGCGACGATTTAGGTGCAAGTCTTCAAACTGTAAGACAGCTTCATCCGGTTCTTGAGTACGGCGTAGGTGAGCGCGTATGCGTGCTAATAATTCCTCAATGCTGAATGGTTTGACGACGTAATCATCGGCTCCTGCATCTAACCCGACAACGCGATCGTTAACTTCATCACGCGCTGTAAGCAAAATAACGGGTACTTTAATCCCCGTTGCCCTTAAACGTCGGCAGAGTTCCACCCCGGTCAAGCCTGGTAGCATCCAATCCAAAATCGCCAAATCTGGCTCAGACTCCCGCGCCAGCGATAGCCCAGACATTCCATCATGCGCGACACTCACGCGATAACCTTCGCTGCTTAGTTCTAGCTGTAGAAACCGAGCTAATTTGACTTCATCTTCAACTAAAAGGATATGGGCTGTCATACGGTTTCTCCTGAAGCAGATGAAGCGGGCATTATTAGATTCTCCTCGCTAGCTTTAACGGTGCGATCGCTGATGGTTACTACTCTAAACGGCATCAGTTGTGAAGAATGAGTTTTCCCTGAGTTGAGCACGAGCTTTCGCTGAAAAAAGAGAGAAAGAGGATGAAACGAACACCGATTACAGTAATTAATAAATTTTTAGCCCTCTATTTTTAGACTTTTTTCATTCTTGTATCAGTTTTACCTCATGTTTATGAGCCATTTTGTTAGTCATTAGCACTCGATCGTGATCAAGCTAAACGCTCAATTAATTTATTCCATTCGTTCTCAAGGATTTCTAGATGAAAGGATATGTTTACGGTGGATTAGCTGCCTTACTTTTAACAACTGCGCCAGCAGCAATGGCTGAAGCAACAACAAGGATTGAAGCACATAGCTAGCTTACATAGCGCACTGCTTCTACCGTCGATTAGCACGGTAGTGTTGGCTTAACCGTTGCCATCACTTCACCCGTCTGGCTCGTGTCATAGCCCCCTAAGGCTTCAAGCTGCAAGAGAACTCGTCGATGCCCTAACGTGCCGAGTAGTTGCTGCACGGGAGCCTCATCTAGGTAGGGTTGCAGGACGACCAGATCGTAACGGGAGCGGTGCAGCGGTATGAACCCCAGCCCAAAGGCAGCGGCTACGGCTGCGGTACTGACTCCTGCTGCCGCTTGACCGATTGCGATCGCTTGAGCGACTTCTAGATGTCCATACACGATGCGATCAAAGCCTTTGACAGCTTGGCTGTGGATTCCTTCTTGCTGGAGCGATCGCTCCAAAACTTGACGGCTCCCTGCACCTGGTTCTCGGTTGACGATCGTCACTCCAGGCTGGGCTAAATCCGCCACTGTTTTGAGGTTCAAGGGATTTCCAGGCTGTATGAGTAAGCCTTCTTCCCAACTGCCCAAGTTGATCAAGACGGCTGGAATCTCTTGTAAGACCGCTTGCACAAAAGACACATTATGGTCTTGGGTAACGGGATCGTATAAGTGCATCCCAGCCACGTGAACGTCTCCTCGGCAGAGCTTTTGTAGGGCACTCATGCTGTTATCAAACGTCCAATGTACGCGCAGGTGTGGATGCCACCGTTCTGCTGCTCGTGCCCATAGCGACAGTGCTGGGGTGCAGCCCGCTAAAACAACCGTTTGATGGAGTTTCTCCAGGTCATCCAGTAATTTAACTCGCATAGTGGATGCATTGGCAGCATGGATGCCTTCCCCATCAGCAGGAATCATTTCCAGCCGAAAGGCTTGATTGCCTTGTAGTGGGTGAGCCATCCAGCGTCCGCCGACCTTTGCCAAGGTTAAGCGCAGCAGTTTGCCCGCCGCTAAATCCTGGGTGGGAACCGCTTCAATTTCGGCAGTGTCTTGTTCCAGCCAGAACAAATCTTCGACCTGGCAACCTAACGCTTTCGCTAACCGAAGCGCCACGGTTGTGGATGGGGCATATTGTCCTGATTCCACCCCTCCAATGGTTTGCCGCGATACGCCTGCGATCGCTGCTACATCCTGCTGGCTCATGCCCAGCCGCAACCGAATTTGCTTCAAGTTATTGCAAAGGTCGTTCTCTTGCTTCACGCGCGCTTATCCTGCTTGATTGCAACGAATTAGCATATAGTCATGCTTCACAGTAGTTCTACTTCACAGGGGTCAAATCAAGCCTTTAGCAATAGTAATTGCAACGCCTCCAGGCAGACAAACCAGGGGAAAGGACGGTTCTGCAAACGCTCCCACTTTTCTTTGAATACTTCTGCCTGGAGGTGATAATCGTCGAGGTCGATCGGTGGTTGACCAAGTTTCAAGTACAGCGTCATGCGGTGAGGCGTTTCGCTCGTCCAAACTAGCCAACAGGGAAAGGTATTCTCCGACTGTGGCTGCTCAGAAAAAGTCAGGTGATGGGCACGAATGCCGACATGGGTATATGCTGACGCGGGTTCTGCTGTATGGAGTGTACAGTGCCAATCAAGGGCATGGATGGTTTGGGCATCAAGCAGTTGGATGCGAGAGTAATTTTTACAGCCCGTGAGTTGAGCGACGGTGAGTGTACCGGGGCGATCGAAGATGGCTTGTTTCTGTCCATTCGCCACGACTTTTCCATTGGAGAGCACCAGCAATTTTTGACAGACACGGTAAGCTTCTTCCAGGTTATGGCTGACGAAGAGGGCAATCCCTTGGTAGTGGGCTAGCGTTTTGATGAGTTGCTTTTCGAGTTCATTGCGTAAATGGGTATCGAGAGCGGAAAACGGCTCATCCAACAACAGCACATCAGGATCGGTTGCCAATGCCCGCGCTAGCGCCACTCGCTGCTGCTGTCCGCCTGAAAGCTGATGGGGATAGCGATCGTCCAAACCCACAAGCTTCACTTGTTCTAGTTGGGCCGCCACTCGTCTAGCGATGGCATTGGTAGACAGCCCTTTCAACCCATAGGCGACGTTTTGCGCCACCGTCAGATGGGGAAAGAGAGCGTAGTTTTGAAAGAGAAATCCCACGTTGCGATCGCGGCTGGGCAAATTAATCCCCTTACGAGAGTCATACAAGAGCCGATCATTCAGCACGATCGTGCCGCTGGTAGGGGTTTCAATGCCAGCAATGCAGCGGAGAACCATACTTTTGCCAGCCCCGGAACTGCCC
>DATNQS010000304.1:0-4265 GCA_036703925.1 Candidatus Sericytochromatia bacterium | reverse complement strand
CGCAGCATCTTGCTGACTGGTCTTCAAGCAGGCGCAGGCAGATCCTTCGGTAACCAACTGCTGACGAATGATGTGCTGTTGGGCTACGAAGGCGATTCTCGTAACTCTGTAAGACTTAGCGACCTAACCTTCCGTCAACTGGTTGGCAACAACTTTGCTGTCATTGCGGGACCCATTGGTGTCAACATGGTGAATGTCTTTCGGGGTGCTAACAGGATTGAAAGTGCAGGACAAGGACCGCTCTCTCGTTTTGCACAGCGTAACCCGATTCTCAACATTGGTGGTGATGGTGGTGGTGCAGGCTTTGATTGGCAAATTACGCCTAGCATCTCGTTGCAAGGGGTTTACTCATCTAACCGACCGGAAGACCCAATCAATGGCGGGCTTTTTGGCGGCAGTAATGGCGCAACGACAGCAGGCGCACAGTTAACCTTTGCACCAACCCGCAACATCGATATTGCACTTCACTATGTGAACGCCTATTCGCCCAGTGGCTTTTTAGGTACGAGCGTAGGCGATGACCAACTTGCCCTGCCTAACCCGTTCTCCTTTCGTGCCCCTATCAAGACCAACGCGATCGGCGGTACTGCCGCTTGGCGCATCACACCCAGGATTACGATCGGCGGTTGGGCTGGCTTCACGACCTCTGACCTGAAAGGCTTCTCTGGCAATGTAGAAACTATTAACTGGATGGCGTTTCTCAACTTCCCTGATTTGGGTGCACGCGGTAATCTGGGTGCGATTTATGTGGGTCAGCCACCGCGCATTATCAGTAGCGATCTGCCTGCTGGTCGCAATGTTCCTAGCTTTATTAGTGAAGGCAATTTATTTGCTGGTGAGGGTGACCAACCAGGGACAACGACTCATGTCGAAGCGTTCTACCGCTTGAGAGTCTCTGACAACATCAGTATTACGCCAGGTGTCATCTTTGTTTTCAACCCTCGGCAAAACGCAGCGAACGACACCATCACGATCGGCGTACTTCGGACAACCTTCACGTTTTAAGCGTTTAGAGACAACATAAAACAGTAAGCAACCCACTTTCTGTTTTGTGTTGTCTCGGTATAAACCCAGACAGGACATATTAAGGATGATAAGTTACTGCCCCTGTCTAAGTACCTCAATGCCCAAAGTAGATCGTGAAAACTCGTAGCCTCAAAGGGTTTTATGAGGTTTTCAAGCACCTGGCTGTTATCAGCAACTTTTCGTCCAAACTAAAGTTCTGGCAAGTTACTAGTAACAATTGGTTTCAGTAATCTCGTCGTAACATTGTTTCTACCACTAACAGACCCCGTTGGTTGCGTGTCAGTTACTTAACACTTGGTTGACTTTTCATTCACCCAATATCTAGAGGATTATTACTGTGATTGATCAATCCACTCGTTTCGCTGTTTGCCTAGGACTGTTAGCAGGCAGTTTGGCGATCGCTACTGCCGCCCATGCCGATATTCCTATTACCAGTGGTCAAGCAACTGGTGATGCTGCCTTCTTCTTGCCAGGTACCGCACCGACTGCTACTACTCCTTCAGGCACTCCGGTTCTCTTTGACACGGCAATTCAAACCTTGAGGCTCGTTACGCCGAATGGCACGACAACGACATCACGCTTTCTTCCCAATGCCAGTCAATTTACAGACACCAACGGCAATAACGTACCCGATAGTGGAGACAAAGGCAGACTAGAAGGCACTCTGTCAGGTGTAGCTTTTTCAGCTAGCGGCAACCCAGTCTTCTTTCAAGGCGTACCGACCGCAATCAACTTTACACTCAGTGCCTTTTCGCCCAGCTTCATTCAAGGTGGCACGCTGATTAGCCCCCAGCAGGTTGGTACTGCTCCGCTTGTCTTCTTGCCTGTGCAAAATGTCACCCTGTCGAGCGATTCCAGCACCTCATTTACTTCGCAAGCGGGTTTGTTAAGCGTAGGTGCCTTTGATGCTGCCCTGACTGGCGATTCGATCAAACTGCCGTCTGATTTGCAATTACGGTCTACCAACGTCAGCAATGACGTGTCAACGGTGTTAGGACGACGCATCAAGTTTGAGTTTGAAGGTAAGGATGTTTTACCGACAGCAGAAACTGATCTTAATCCGAGCGACGGGGTAATTACTTTTAGTGGACCAACAACCAAATTTCAGGTTCAAAGTGTCGGCACTCCAGGCACCAGTGAATTTAAGCTCGAAGGCACTGTCGCGAATTTGGATCTGGAGATTACGGCTCCGTTCAGTGGTCAGTTAGAAGGTACGCTGTCTTCTGTCGCTAGAACAAACTATGAAGTCAAGGGCGAAGGTCCAGGCTATGTTGCTTTCGGTAATAGTGCTGTGACGTTTGCGGGTTCTGCTCGTAGAGATACTCAGTTCAAGTTTGAGCAATCCAGTGGCAAGCTAGACGGTAGAAGTAACGGTGATGTTTCGTTTGCATTGAAGACTGGCAGCGGTGATTTCACAAGCTTTTCTCCAGTGGTAGGCGTAAACAACAACGGTACGGCGTTCAACAGCAGCACGAACACCAGCACGAACACGAGCACCAGCACCAGCACGACGACTGTCTCAGAGACTAGTACAAGGTCGATCGTCTTCACCAACTTTGTCGCGAATACCACTTACATCAGGCTGTTTAACCCATCACTCTTTGTAGTTAATGGCACTGACGGCGATGACGATAATGACAGCCGTGACGATGATGACAGCCGTAGTAGTGATAACGACGATAGCAATGCGACCTACACCATTTATCAGCAGCGTGGTTCCGTTGAAGTGGTTGTAGAACGTGATTCGGAAGATCGTATTTTGTTGGTGGAGCGTGATCGCTCTGACCGTCAACTGCCTCCTGGTCAAGCAAAACGTCGTGGACGAGTTGTTTCCGCGTACCAAGTTGTTGGGTTATCCAGCCGCGTCTTCCCAGGCTTAGTTGGATTGCGGCAAATTCCAGCCACACAAGCGCAATCGACTACCACTCCGGCAACTACCACTCCGGCAACTACCACTCCGGCAACTACTACTCCAACAACTACGACTACCCCCAGTACTGCTCCTGAAAGCACCACAACGCCGATCGAATCGACGGCTCCCAGTGGAACAACTACCACACCATAGAGACAGGAGTCCCCTTTAAAGGACATGAAGAGGCAATGGAGCAGATGTGTTCCATTGCCTCTTTCTTATCATCAATCAGTCGAGGAATGAAAGGGTGAATGATTCGCAAACCATTGAGCGACCCATTACCTAATTGACATCAAGGAAGGGCGGCGATTTCCAATTTTCAAGCGTATCCGCTATTGTGGCTAAGTTAGCGTTTGAGTTGTGTGATTGTGAGTGAACAGCCGTTTGCTGGCTTGAGTTTATGGAGTCAGCGTTTGCTGGCAGCCATCCTTTTAGGGGGGCAGGTGATGGTACATCTGCTAGCAGGCAAAATTCACCGCCGTAACACCCTAGATCAAATGGCGATCGTAGGTCCAGCGTCGCTCATGATTGCCCTGCTAACCTCTACGTTTATCGGTATGGTGTTTACGATTCAAGTGTCACGCGAATTTATCAACTTTGGGGCGAGTAATGCTGTGGGGGGCGTGCTGGCAGTCTCCCTCACACGCGAAATGGCTCCTGTGTTGACAGCGGTGGTGTTGGCAGGTCGTGTCGGTTCAGCGTTTGCAGCGGAGCTTGGGACGATGCGCGTCACAGAGCAAATTGATGCGCTTTATATGCTCAAAACTGACCCGATCGACTACTTAGTCATTCCCAGAGTGATTGCCTGCTGCCTGATGCTACCGATTCTGACTATTCTCTCACTGATAACTGGCATGCTCGGCGGCATGGTTATTGCCAAAAGTTTTTATGGCATTCCAGAGCGCGTGTTTTTCGACTCTGCCCGCGACTTTGTTAGCCTGTGGGATTTATGCAGTGCGCCCATAAAAGGCAGTTTCTTTGGTGCCGTCATTGCCATCATTGGGACAAGCTGGGGGCTGACGACTACTGGGGGCGCGAAGGGTGTAGGACAATCAACAACGACTGCTGTAGTCACCTCGCTGCTTGCCATTTTTATTTCTAATTTCTTCCTTTCGTGGTTTATGTTCCAGGGCCTGGGAAGTAGCTTAGGGAAAGGTTTAAGCTAAACGCAGGCAACGAGGCGTTGTAAGTCTTTGGTAGCTAGCCAACAGCAATGAGCATACGATCGCCAGTAATGACATAGGCGATCGAGCCTTCAGCAATCAGTTTACAAAACGATTCCGTGCTGCCGACATTAGTTCCAGTGGTCTTACCACGTTCTACTTCA
>DATNQS010000303.1:0-3274 GCA_036703925.1 Candidatus Sericytochromatia bacterium | reverse complement strand
TATGCTGCTTTTCCAGGCTTGCGACTGTGGACAGAGGTGCTGTTGGGATCACGATCGCGCCCCTCACCAGAACCGATCGCCACAACACCAACGCCTACAAAGCTACCTGAAAGTCCAGCGCCTAACGTAGAGACGCTAACGGTTGGTGCGCTGATTCAGGTACAGCGCACCACGGCTGAGGCAACACCCACGGCTGAGACAACATCTACGACTACCGAAACTCCCATAGCTACCGAAACACCGCTGGTGCTGTGGAGCCAGCCAGGGCAACCTACCTTACCCAAAAGTGCCCGTGTGCGCTTAGGAACGCTTCCCATTGGTTCGGTGCTGCAAATCTTAAGCCGACAGGCAGTAACCGATCGCGGCTATTGGCTCAAGCTCAAGGTTTGCTCTTTGCCTTCCACACCTGCATCTGTTTCTGCACCTGCGCCTACCAGTGTGAATACATCAGCTACAGCCCCAGTTGCAGCCACACTTAAGCCAGGAGTCAGTGGCTGGATTGAGCAAGCCGCGATCGCGCCTCTTGTGACCGAAAACATTGGTCTCAAAGCCTCGCAGCTAGGAGCGTGCGCCATGTTGCCACCCGAGTCAACTGCATCTCCTCTCTCAACGGTACAGCCGACCCAGTAGTGAGTGAGTCAAGTCGTGTCGGTTAACAAACCGCCAGCCGTCTCCTAGCACGGTAAACTGATGAAATTAAAAGCTGTCTGGTGCTAGGTTCGGAAGCTATGGCAACGTTTTTGCTCGAGGTTGGAACTGAAGAATTGCCCGCCAGTTTTGTGGATGAAGCGCTAGCGCAGTGGCGATCGCGCCTGCCGCAAACGCTGCAAGATCATTACCTGACTCCAACGGCGATCGAGTTTTATGGCACCCCGCGACGGCTGGCAGTGCTGATCAAAGGGTTGCCCTTACAGCAGCCTGATCAAGAAGAAGAAGTTAAAGGGCCTCCAGCTCAAGCTGCCTTCAAAGACGGTCAGCCTACGAAAGCTGCCATCGGTTTCGCCCAGAAACAGGGTGTGCCGCTCTCATCCCTGGAAATTCGCCCGACCGACAAAGGGGAGTTTACCTTTGTGCGTAAAACAATCGCCGGACAACCTACTGCCGACATTCTGCAACAGCTTATACCCGCATGGATCACTGCACTTCAGGGCAAGCGGTTTATGGTTTGGGGCGATGGCGACCTGCGGTTTTCGCGCCCAATTCGTTGGTTAGTGGCACTGCTGGATGATGCCGTACTGCCGCTCGCCCTGGTCAGTGGTTCCGAAACTTGCACCAGCGATCGACAGTCCTGGGGGCATCGCGTACTCCATCCTCAACCGATCGCCCTCTCCCATGCTGATACCTATGTGGCTGCCCTTGCGTCTGCGTTTGTTACGGTAGACCCAGCACAACGGCAAGAAACGATTCAACACCAGGTACAAGCTGCCGCTGCCGAAATTGGTGGGACTGCCGTTATCACTCCTGGTCTGCTGCGCGAAGTTACCAATCTAGTCGAGTGGCCCAGCGCTGTCGTTGGCACCTTCGAGCCAGACTTTCTAGAGTTGCCGCCTGAAGTCATCACGACCGAGATGGAGAGCCATCAGCGCTACTTCCCAGTGCTTAAGCAAGCAGATGCGAGCGAGTTGCTGCCCTACTTCATCACCATTTCTAACGGCGATCCCGCAAAAGCTGACATCATTGCGGCTGGCAATGAGCGCGTCATCCGTGCCCGTCTATCGGATGGAAAATTCTTTTTTGATGCCGATCGCGCCATTTCCCTCGAAAACTACCTACCCAAGCTCGAAACCGTTACCTTTCAAGAAAGCCTGGGATCAGTACGGGCAAAGGTCGATCGCATTAGCAAAAACGCTGCTTTGATTACCAACCAGCTTCGCTTGCAGCAGCAACAGGAGATGCAACAGCAGCAACACGACATCCAGCGTGCAGCCTTGCTCTGTAAAGCAGATTTGGTGACGCAAATGGTGGGCGAATTCCCCGAACTGCAAGGCGTGATGGGGCAAAAATACGCGATCGCCAGTGGTGAGACAGACGCGGTTGCCACTGCCATCTTCGAGCATTACCTGCCCAAGGGCGCTGGAGACACGCTGCCTCAAACGCTGGCAGGACAGGTCGTTGGGCTGGCCGATCGCGTCGATACATTAGTCAGCATTTTTGGGCTGGGTTTGGTGCCAACTGGTTCCTCTGACCCGTTTGCGTTGCGCCGTGCCGCCAACGCGATCGTCAAAATCATTTGGGATGCCAAGCTGCCCCTCAATTTGTTCACTCTGGTTGAAACCGTCACTGAGGCATTCAAGACCTCGTTTGCTCCCGTCATGAAGCCAAGTCTGGACGAGCTGAGGCAGCAGGTGCGAGATTTCTTGCTTCAGCGTACCCGCACCTTGCTGCAAGAAGACGAGCACGTAGACTATGACTTAGTAAGTGCAGTGCTGGGCGAAAACGATGCTGAATACACGGAGCGTGCGCTGCAAGATTTGCTAGACGTGCGCGATCGTGCCCTCTTCCTGCAAGCTCGGCGGCAAGATGGCACCCTGGCAACGATCTACGAAGTGGTAAACCGAGCTTCTCGCCTCGCTGCCCAGAGCGATCTGGCAACTGATCACCTTGACCCAACTGCCGTCATTCATCTAAAGCTGTTTCAAAAGCAGTCTGAGCAGGCATTTTACGATGCCTTGTGCCAATTACACACCGCTATGGCAGCGCAACCGCAAGACTATCAAACCCTGGTCGCAACCCTTAGCAAGACCACACCTACACTGAGTCGCTTCTTTGATGGTGCTGATAGCGTTCTGGTGATGGATAGTGACCCAGCCATCAAGCAAAATCGGCTGTACCTGCTAGGTGTACTCCGCAATCATGCGAGAGTCCTGGCAGACTTCGGGGCGATCGTCAAAAGCTGAAGACTATCTCGTATCAAGACCAACCTTTTTTACGCTCTGTAGTTCGCAACAGCGGATGTTGTTTACGTAGTCGCGGTTTTGATTACCAGACACTTTTCAAACCGTCTCTACAAGGGGATCGCTATAGATCACTCGTTGGGTAGGGGCGTATCAACGCTGGGCACCGACAGAATGTGTGTGTTCTCAATTGAAATTGGTATCAGTTGGTTACCTGCGGTTGAGAAGAAAATTTTTGGGAGGAAAACTATGGGTTGGTTACAACGAATTTTTGGTAAGGAAAAGCCTGCGGGCGCTCAAGTCAATCCGGCTCCGGCGCCTGTAACGCCAGAAGTGCCAGTAGCAGAGCAAACCGAAACAGGCACGATCGCACCTGAGCG
>DATNQS010000302.1:0-3191 GCA_036703925.1 Candidatus Sericytochromatia bacterium | reverse complement strand
GTGACGAATCTTTTCTAGCAAACCCCAGGGATCAGCAATTTCGAGTTCTAAATGTTCAGGGGCGAATTCGTTCGACAAGTCAGCCGCATCATCTAACGACTCGACAACTACGACTAAGCCATAATGCGCGATCGCTTTTTCTGTCAGCAAGCGACGGGGGTGATCCATCAACTGCCGCGCTACTTCGTCTACCACCTTACGCGCTAACACAGAGTCATCAGTCAGCAAAATTGCGGCTGCCATCTGATCATGCTCTGCTTGCGCCAGCATATCCGCAGCAACGTGGACGGGGTTCGCTACTTTATCCGCAATGATCAGCACTTCTGATGGACCTGCCAGCGAGTCAATCCCCACCGTGCCATAGACCAATTTTTTTGCCAACGTGACATAGATGTTGCCAGGTCCAGTAATCACATCAACTTTAGGAATCGTTTCGGTGCCGTAGGCAAGCGCTGCGATCGCCTGTGCCCCACCCACTCGATAAATCTCTTCAACCCCTGCTTCTTGAGCCGCTACTAACACGGCTGGATGGATCGTTTTTCCTGCGCCTGGAGGCGTCACCATGACAATACGGGGCACATTCGCGACCTTAGCGGGCACGGCATTCATCAGCACCGTGCTGGGATACGACGCTTGTCCACCTGGAACGTATAGCCCTGCCCGATCAACTGGCGTATAGCGTTTACCCAGCACAACCTCATCTTCTGCAAACTGCACCCAGCTTTTTGGCACGCGCTGACGGTGAAAGGCTTCAATTTGCCGACAGGCAAGGCGAATCGCATCCAGCAGTTCCTTTGATACCTGTTGGTACGCAGCATCCAGTTCAGAACCGCTCACGCGTAGTTCTTCCGGCTTAAGGGTAAGCCGATCAAATTCGGTGGTATAGTGCAGGACGGCTCGGTCTCCCTGACGCTTTACAGCCTGAAGCACTTCCCGTACCGTTGCTTCTTTGTGGACAACCTGATCATCATGGGTACGATCGCAGATCCGTCGCAGTTCAGTTCGTGCATCAGCCCGCTGAGTAATAATTCGCAGCATGGAGTAGGAATGCCAAGTCTTAGGAATTGTCCCAGTGAAAACAGAGTCGCGGTGCCTCCTAGAAACCTTGAGCACCAGAGATATCTGTAATCGCTACTCTAGCTTAACCTGGATTTTTTGGGGATCACGTTATCATTGGAGGGAGATGCTATAGTTATTTACCTGACGTGTAGCGCGTCTGCTCGAATCATGTTCAATAGAAAGGTCTCCGAGATTTACTGTGGCTAATATTAAGTCTGCTATTAAGCGCGTTGAAATCGCCGAACGCAATCGTCTACGCAACAAGAGCTATAAGTCAGCCGTAAAGACGTTAACAAAGAAGTATCTTGCAGCAGTAAGTAGCTATGCGGCAAGCCCAAGCCCTGAGTTGGAGCAAGCTGTCAGGCTGACCCAGGCTGCTGCGTATAGCAAGATCGACAAAGCCGTTAAGCGAGGCGCTTTGCACCCCAATACAGGTGCGCGGAAAAAGTCTCTGATTGCCCGCACGCTGAAGAAGCACGAAGCACCTAAATCAGCGTCCTGAAGCTCAAGTTTTAGGTGCTATTCTACGGTTGCAGGCTCAAGATTGTTCATCTTCTGACCGTTAGCCCTTAATTCTTGTTTCCATGCAGTTGATTGATACTCATGTCCATATTAATTTTGATTCGTTTCAATCTGATCTGGACGCGATTGCTGTAAGGTGGCGTGATTCGGGTATTACTCGTCTTGTTCACTCTTGTGTTTCTCCTGACGAGTTTCCCGTTATCAAGTCTCTGGCGGATCGATTTCCAGAGCTTTTTTTTGCTGTGGGATTGCATCCCCTGGATGTTGAGGCGAAGTGGACAGACATCTCTGCCAACGAGATTTTGACGCTAGCTCAGTCTGATGCACGAGTGGTTGCGGTCGGTGAAACAGGCTTAGACTTTTTTAAGGCGAGTAATCGAGAGCAGCAGGAAGCAGCTTTTGAAGCGCAATTGCGAATTGCCCAGCAGCTTGATCGCCCTGTAATTATTCATTGTCGTGAGGCTGCTGCGCCAATGGCAGCGATGCTCCGGGCATTCTGGCAGCAGCATGGTGCCGTTAAGGGTGTCATGCACTGCTGGGGCGGTACTCCTGAGGAAACGCAGTGGTTTCTAGATCTAGGTCTCTTTGTCAGCTTTAGTGGGACGGTGACGTTTCCTAAGGCGACACAAATCCACGAGTCAGCTCAGATGGTGCCTAGCGATCGTCTGCTAATTGAAACGGATTGCCCCTTTCTGGCTCCAGTTCCAAAACGGGGTCAGCGCAATGAGCCTGCCTATGTGCGGTATGTGGCGGAACAGGTTGCCCGGTTACGGCAGATGCCTCTGAGCGATTTAGCACGGCAAACAACTCAAAATGCTTGCCGATTATTCAACTTGCCCCTACCTGCTCCTTTACCGTCTGCAACTGCATTGGGTTTGTCTGCTGAACTGATGATGGGAACTGCTACCAGCACTGTTGACTGAGCCGCCGATTTTTGGTATTGGTTGATCCGCCAAATTAAGCATTTCTACGTCATAATGAATGGAAGTATGGATACCCAGTCACTCAACGCCACGATCGATTACAGGGTTGCTGCTGCCTTTGTGCTTCAGGCACCTAATAGGATGTAGAGACGCTTTCTCTTCTCTTTTTAGAGAGAGCTGGTTAAGCAGTACACGCTCTGAACCTGACATTAATGCCTTGGAGATAGCCCTGAACTGTCAAACGTCTACTTAAACTGAATCATTTGTTTCTTGGGTTCCCACTAGAACCCAGGCTTTTTGTATTGACATTTTCGTACAGACCACATAAAATCTGGGACTCGCGCTGGGCGTGACCCCTTCGAGGAGACGCATGACTGAGCAGACATATACCCCACCCGCCTTTACACTACCGGATCTAGTTGAGATTCAGCGGGCTAGCTTTCGCTGGTTTCTCGAAGAAGGGCTGATTGAAGAACTGGATAGCTTCTCCCCCATTACTGACTATACGGGGAAGCTAGAGCTACACTTCTTGGGCAAAGATTACAAGCTCAAGCGACCGAAGTACGATGTCGATGAAGCTAAACGGCGGGACAGTACCTATGCGGTACAGATGTATGTACCCACCCGTCTGATTAATAAAGAGACAGGCGAAATTAAAGAGCAAGAAGTTTTTATTGGCGATTTGCC
>DATNQS010000301.1:0-3664 GCA_036703925.1 Candidatus Sericytochromatia bacterium | reverse complement strand
TCCCCAGCAAAATGCCCTCTGGTTGAACCGCGGAATTTCGTTTGTTCAGAAGGATCGCATCTTCGCCCAAAAAGAAGACGCACCTAACGTAGACGACTCTTACCGCGCCGATAACCGCTGGGGACCAAAGCCGAATTATCGTGCCAATGGACGGGTCTACGATGTCGCACAGATTGGTGAGACGATTGGCAATTTGGATGATCTCATCAAAGATGAACCAATAATAGGTGCAGAGGTTGGCGTTGATGGATACTGGGAGCGTCGTGCCCGTTTACAGGGACTACGACTGATTGTGGGTCAGCGCCTAGAGCTTGGCAACGCCTTCGGCTGGAACTTTGGCTCTACTGGCGGAATGGTCGGAACAAATCTGATTAGAGAGCCACTGCGCCCTTGGTTACAGTGTTCTTCTAACAACAGCAGCGCCTGCAACCAAGCAAGACAGCGGCGATCCCTCTACGACAACTTGGCCGCAGTGCAGGCAACTGCGGTTTATCACGCCTCCAATACATTTGGAACACCTGAAGACCGCGATCGCCCGCTCGCCTGTCTGGCCACCACCGTACACCCCGGTACAAGCTACACACTAGAGCGCAGCGCCACCTTTGAGAACCTCAAATATGACTTGAGCTACGTGGGTGGAAGTGGCGCACCAAATTTCAACACACCAGGAATGCCTGCAACCATTTACAGCGACTTCTTTAGAGGTCGGGGCACAAATGGCTGGGAATATAATGCGCCACCGCTAGCCAATTTGCAAAACGCTGGTACCCCGTTGCGCAAAGCCATGAGAAACTTGGCGAACTATGCGGGTGATCCTGATGGTGGAGCTCCTTCATTCATGCCAACCAACACGCGAGAGGTGCATCCTTTTCCCAGTTTGGCGATGTGGGGTGACTTCTCGATGTTGCGCCGCGTTCTTAACAGCTTGGAAGGTGGAGCAAGCTATGCCAGCCTTAGCCCCGCTGACAAGACAACGCTGCATACGGCAGCCTGCACGCTGGGAATGTTGGCTCACAACATCGATTACTTAAACAAGTACACACCAGCAACTGGCCTAGATACACTCGGTCAGTTTATCCAAGCGCTTGTCGACCCCAGCACCTCCCCGGCTGGTCTTTCTTCGACTGGTCAAGCTCAAAATCCAGCTCGTTCACCCGGTCAGCCGTTGCCTACCAATAGCCAACCTGAAGATGTGTTTGCGGCACTGGAAGAATGGCGCGATCGCATTCTTAGAACTGGCGGTGATCCCAGGGACTTCGACAAGCTGAACCAAGCGGTCTATATGGCACAAATGCTTGCAACGAAAGAGCAGGTGTACGCAGATAGACGCCTTGGCTTCTTTGCAAATGGAAGCCGTAACTACCTGGATGGGTCTTTGTGTGCGGCTTGGAACTCGGCAAGTGATGCCTTAGTGCGCCTTTGTTCCAGAGATACTCACTACCCCATCCTCTACTCGCTCTTTCCTGAAAGCCCCGCAGTTGGCACACCAGCCGATCATGGTGAATCAGCGCAAACGCGTGATGGAGAAGACGTTGATACCTCTAGAACCTGGAGGTATATTCAGCAAATCAATCCTGGCACAACCGTGTATCGCGGCATCACTGATACAGACATTGCCCAGATGGCTTTGACGCCAAAGCCGCTAAGTAACTGGATTTTGCCAAACCTACCGACCGGCACGGCGGGCGCAACCCCCAACAGCAACCGCAACGTCTTCATCCGTCAGTGCAGCAGCGCGCCCTGTCTTGATGCTTCACTTGCAGGCTCACCAACGCCTGATGCAACAGCTAGCGGCGATCGCCTCGTACAGGTTGCGTTCAAAGATTCCGCCCTGATGAACGGTCGCGAATTGGTGAACGTGCGCGTTTTAGATATGGACTTGAATTTGATGCGGCAATCGAGCCAGGGTCTCAACAGCGATCGCTGGTTACCCAAGAGCGGCATTGTTTATGCCTTTCGTGAAGATGCGGTGGGCGAAAGCAGCATCGTTCGCCCCCAAACCAATAACTGGGCATCTTGCAACAACAACACAGCCTTACAGACAGTGGCATGTCGCATGGACACAGGGACGATAAGTGCAAATGCATCCACTGATCCACCCCTTAACAGCAGTAACCTCATCTCGCCCAAGCCAGTCGATTACTACCCCGATCCCGATCGCCGTCCTAATGGCTTCCGCCTACGCAACGGCACTGAGCTAAGCCGAGAGGGCGACCAAGGCCGAGGCTTATCGCTCGTGTCTGATAACCCCATTTACATTCAGGGCGATTTCAACTTGCACCGCAATGGAGGGGGTACAAGACTAGAAGAATTCCGAACTCTTCTAGCTGACGACTACAGCAACTTCTACCAGCGCACAAACCCCACTGATCCAGATTTCGCTATTTCGACCAGAGATCGTTGGCGTCCGGCAGAAATTTTGGCTGATGCTGTCACTATCTTGTCTAATAACTTCTGTGACGGCAGCATTCAAGACGGCTTTTTGACAGCAGGTGGCTTGCCAACTGTGCCGACATCAGCCAACCCCGCCCGATACGGCTGTCAAGGACAATCTAGTGATGCACTGATTACGTCCTACCTTAATCAAGGACGACCGAGTTCATCGGCCGTTACGGCCAATGAACTCGGCAATCGATGGATGCGGGCTAATCAAGCTGAAGCAACTGCGTTTCGAGGAGGAGAAACAGGTCGATCGCCCATCCGGCTTGACCGCTTTGCTAATCCGTTTACAACCAGCGGTGGTACACGCTTTGGAACTGGCTATGACCAAGGCTACGTCGGTATTAGCGAGGCGAAGCCCCGCAATAACGCAGCAGCTACTCGCGTCAACGCTACGATTGTTAGCGGCATTGTACCGAGCCGGCCTAATCAGTCTTATGGTGGTTTACACAATTTTCCACGCTTTATCGAGGACTGGAACGGTCAACCGCTTTTCATCTCTGGCTCATTTGTGCAGTTAACGTTCAGCAACTACGCCACTGCTCCGTTTGATCAAGATGCCTTTGAAGTGGGAGCTACTCCTGGGGCTGCGGAACAAATTAAGTACTACGAAGCTCCCAATCGACGCTGGGGTTACGATGTGGGTCTTCAGTATGCCGCAGCCGGACCACTCGCCTCTCGATTCCAGAAGGTGGAGCGGGTGCGCAGTGAGTTCTACAACGAACCGCCTGCTGACGATCCCTACATTCTCAACCTCTGTAGAGCGATCGATCGCAATCGCTGTTCTGAATAAGCCCTAGGCGAGGAGTTCACTAACAATCATGATGACAACTTCTTCACGCTGGCAACGCTTACTGCTTCTACTGCGATCAAGGCAGACCGATGCGAATCAAGGCATCACCTTGGTTGAGTGCATTATGGCAATCGCCGTGATTTCGCTTACAACTGCCATGATCACACCACCTCTGTTTCTCGCTGCTGCTACCCGGCTCCAGAATCAACGAGCTGAACAAGCGTTGCAGATTGCCCAAGGCGAGATCGATCGCATTCGCTTTTTAGTCGAGCGGCAGCAGCATATTCCTTCTGCCTTACCTGCTACTGTGACCGGAACAAGTCTCGCGAATGTCGGTGCACCAACCGGATTCACGGCTACGGTACAGACAACCGTGAGACAAGGGAATCAAAACTGCCAAACGTACGATGGGCAGCAGGTTCCTCGAACGCA
>DATNQS010000300.1:0-4918 GCA_036703925.1 Candidatus Sericytochromatia bacterium | reverse complement strand
CTCCATCAAGCAGGCTGTAGTCACTATGAATGTGCAGACCAACAAAGGACATATATTACTCAAGCATCACGCGAATCCACTAAGGTTACTCGATCGCAGGCACTACGGCTAGACTTTTTTGTGAGAATTGACGCTAGATGTGGAGAGTGCGCGATCGTTCTAACGGTTAACTTGGCAGACAAAAATTACCCTAGTACCAATGTATCAGCACTGAGCGATTGTCCGAATATTTTATAGCAATAGCCAGAGGTCGGACGAGTGCGAAGGACACACATCCAACTTCTGTTGGAGGCGATTAGTAACCGCTTTTACAAAAGCAAAATCTGTCTTCGCAGGTTACAAAGCTTAGAGTCCACGACGGTGGGCGTTGCTTCTGTAACCACGAACTTAATTCGCTATGTTAGTCGCCCCTCGCAAGATGTCACCGCTTGACTTTGCTCAAGTGCCTTCTAACGACCGTAGCGCTTCATCCATGTAGGAGCGATCGCCCAAGACTTCCAAAAGTGGACCGTGTTCACGAAATTTGACGACGCTGATGGAACCGGCAAGGGCATTAATGCGATCGCGGTAGCGTCCCAGATCAATCCCTAACAGGCTGCACAAGATAATGCGAATGGTGGCTTTGTGCGACACGACCAGGACATTACCAGTCTTGTGCTTTTGCTCAATTTCAGCAACCACTAATGAGGCACGACTGGCAATTTGCACAGAGGTTTCACCGCCAGGGGGCGCGTTCCAGGCAGGTTCAGCCAGCCAGCGAATATACTCGTCGGCGTAGTGTTCTTTTACATGCTCTTGCGTCAGCCCTTCCCATTCGCCGTAGCGAATTTCTTTGAGTCCATCGCGCAATTGCATTTCCAGCCCGATCGCGTCGCAAAGGGGTTTTGCAGTCGCGATCGTGCGTTTCATCGGGCTAACGTAGGCGGCAGCCCAGTCGATGTCTTTATGGGCAGTAGCAAACGCCTCTGCCATTTTGATGCCATTCTCTGTCAGATCAGCATCCAGATCGCCGCAATAGCCACCAGAGCGACTATAGGTGGTTTCACCATGACGCACAAAATAAAGGGTTAGGGTCATGAGGCTTGCTTGCTGTCCTCGTCGTAGTGCATCCGATAAATGGGGTTGTCGAGTCCCAGATCATTCATGACGTTACGAGTATGGAGAATACGATCGGCGATCGAAAGCGAATCGCTCAAAACGCCAAAGAGCGAAATTTCGGCTTCTAGCTTGCGGATTTCTTGCAGTAATGTTTGCTCTACGTCGCCTTCAGCTTCGTGCAGCTTGCTCATGATCGTACTCCGCTCAATCTCATAGTGAGAACGAGAGTTTTTGAAATACTCGTGCAGTTGGGTGACCAGAGACGCGACGGACTGGTGATCGACCAGAAAACGTGGATCTTTTGTTTCCATCAGGAGGGGTGGGGTAGGGGGTAAAGGGGCAGAGGGCAAAGGGCAGCATTAACTCAAAACTCAAAACTTAGAACTCAAAACTCTGCTTCTGGGGCAGAGCGATCGCCTAAGCCAAGCCTGTCCCTGCCTGGACATACTCTTTGAGTTCGATCGCAACGGGTTTGACGTACCAGATGTCTTCACAGTATTCGCGAATCGAGCGATCGGACGAAAATTTACCCATCCGCGCCGAGTTTAAAATGGAGAGCCGTGTCCAATACTCCTGATCGAGATATGTTTGACTGACGCGATCCTGACAGTCGATGTAGGACTGGTAATCTGCCAGCAGCAGGTAGTCATCTTTGTAAAGCAGGGTGCTGACCAAGGGATTGAACAAGTTGGTATCGCCGTTAGAGAAGCCACCGGAGGCAATGCGATCGATCACCGCTTTGAGTGCTGGGTTGCTTTCGTAGTAGTGGTAGGGGTTGTAGCCTTTGGCTTTTAGCTCGTAGACTTCGGGTGTAGTGAGACCAAACAAGAAGAAGTTTTCGGCTCCCACTTCATCGCGGATCTCTACATTGGCACCGTCCAGCGTACCGATCGTCAGTGACCCGTTCATGGAGAATTTCATGTTCCCCGTGCCAGAGGCTTCCTTGCCTGCCAGCGAAATCTGCTCAGACAGGTCAGCAGCAGGGTACACACGCTGGGCAAACTTCACGTTGTAGTCTTTAAGGAAGACAACTTTGAGGCGATCGCGCACATCGGGATCGTTGTTCACCACATCCCCGACGGAATTGATGAGCTTGATGATCAGCTTTGCCATGAAGTAGCCAGGAGCCGCCTTGCCGCCAAAAATAAACGTGCGAGGCGTAATGTGTACATCCGGGTTCGCTTTAATGCGGTTATAGAGGGTGATGATGTGCAGCACATCTAAGTGCTGGCGCTTGTACTCGTGAATGCGCTTTGCCTGGATGTCGAAGAGCGACGTAGGATCAACATCAATGCCGTTGACCTGCTTGATGTAAGTAGCGAGGTCTTGCTTAATCGCCAGTTTGATGTCTCGCCACTGCTGGCGGAAAGCAGCATCTTCAGTAAACGCTTCGAGCTTGCGGAGGTCGTCGAGATGTTTGATCCAGCCATCGCCAATTTTGCTGGTGATGAGGTTGGTTAGACGAGGATTGCTCAACACCATAAAGCGGCGTGGCGTGACCCCGTTCGTCTTGTTGCTAAACTTTTCGGGATAGAGTTCGTAGAAGTCGCGCAGCACGTCTTGTTTTAGGAGTTCGCTATGCAGGGCGGCGACCCCATTAATGGCGTGGCTGCCCGCACACGCTAGATGTGCCATACGGACGTAGCGTTCGCCAGCTTCATCAATCAACGACATCCGACGCAGGCGTGCGTCGTCATTGGGAAACTTACGGCGAATGTCGTCCAGAAAGCGGCTGTTGATTTCGTAAATAATCTCCAAATGGCGCGGCAGGAGTGTGCTAAACAGCCCCATGCCCCAGCGTTCTAGCGCCTCTGGCAACAGCGTATGGTTGGTGTAAGAGAGCGTCTTTTGAGTGATGTGCCACGCGGCATCCCACTCGAAGCCGTGTTCGTCCATGAGCAGACGCATGAGTTCGGCAACGGCGATCGCAGGGTGCGTGTCATTTAACTGCACCGCAAACTTCTCATGGAATTGGTCTAGCGGAATGCCCTGACGAATGAGGATCAACATCATGTCTTGCAGAGAACAGGACACGAAAAAAATCTGCTGGGCAAGGCGTAGCTTCTTACCCTGAGCCGATTCATCATTGGGGTAGAGTACTTTCGTGAGCGTTTCGGAAACGGTTTTTTGCTGCACAGCGCGGAAGTAATCGCCAGAGTTGAAGGCGGCGAAGTCAAACGATTCGGCGGCGGCAGCGCTCCAGAGACGGAGGGTGGTAGCCGTGTTGGTTTTGTAGCCCAGGATTGGTGTGTCGTAGGGAATGCCCATCACGACTTCGTGGGGAATCCAGCGGGTACGATTGCGCCCATTTTCATCGGTGTAACGTTCGGTATAACCGCCCAGCTTCACTTCGACTGCCCATTCGGCACGGGAAATTTCCCAGGGATTGCCGTAGCGCAGCCATTTATCAGTGCTTTCAATCTGCCAACCGTCGCGGATGTCCTGGTCGAAGATACCGAACTCGTAGCGAATGCCATAGCCGATCGAGGGAATGTCGAGTGATGCCATCGAGTCGAGGTAGCACGCCGCTAACCGTCCCAAGCCACCGTTGCCCAGTCCAGGCTCTTCTTCTTGCTGGAGCAGCGTGTCAAAATCAAGACCAAGTTCAGTGATTGCCTGTTTTACTTCGTCGTAGATGCCCAGGCTAATCAGGTTATTGCCGAGATGGGGACCCATGAGAAACTCGGCAGAAAGATAGGCAACGGTTCGCACACCTTGATGGGTATAAGTTTCGGCAGTGGTGAGCCAGCGTCGCAGCAGCCGATCACGCACGGTGTATGCCAGCGCCATGTAGTAGTCGTTTTGGGTGGCAATCTTGGCAAACTTGCCCTGAATGTAGAAGAGATTGTCTTGAAAGGCGCGTTTGAGCGTTTCGACGCTGAGTCCGGTGCGATCGTCCTCGACTACGACGGTTGGCACGCACTCGATCGGTTGATTCGGTACAGTCTGCATAGTTGTGAATTCCTTCAAAATTTACGCTTCAGCCAGGTGGAACGCGGCTCCCAGTCCTGCGCCCATTTCTGCTGGTGTAATCTTGCCGTCGTGGTTGATATCGATCGCGTCGAAAACGGCATCCGTGCCCATCCACTCTTCGCGGGTGATAAAGCCATCCCCATCAAGATCGTAAGCGTGGAAGATATCTTCAGCCGCGTGCAACACGAATGCGTCGCCCTCCAATGCTGCCAGTCGCTTTTCGAGCAGTTTTTCGAGGGCGACCAGGGCTTTGGTGAAGCCTGTGATGCCTTCGTCGAGCTTTTGCGTTGCCATTGGGTCGGCAGCGTGGAGCTGGTCAAAGGTGGCTTTGTCGATCGTGAGCTTTTCCAGTTCCAAGCCAGCCGCTTTAGCAGGATCAAGCTTACGAGGCAGGTCTGCTGCGGTTGTTTGTAGCTCTTTGAGCAGAGCGGGCGAGATGGTGAGCAAATCACAGCCTGCCAGTTCAGTAATTTCGCCAATGTTGCGGAAGCTGGCTCCCATCACTTCAGTTTTATAGCCAAACTTTTTGTAGTAATTATAGATCTGGGTCACGGATAACACGCCAGGATCTTCAGTTGCGGCATAGTCTTTGCCCGTGCTTGCCTTGTACCAATCAAGGATGCGTCCGACAAACGGCGAAATGAGGGTGATCCCCGCTTCGGCGCAGGCGATCGCCTGATGAATGCCAAACAACAGCGTGAGATTACAGTGGATGCCTTCTTGTTCGAGTGCTTCAGCCGCTTTGATGCCTTCCCAGGTAGACGCGATCTTAATTAACACGCGATCGCGCGATACGCCTGCGGCTTCGTACTGGGCAATCAGGTCACGACCTTTGGCGATCGTTGCT
>DATNQS010000299.1:0-3656 GCA_036703925.1 Candidatus Sericytochromatia bacterium | reverse complement strand
GGCGATCGCGTGGTTACAGAAACGGAGAGATACAGTTCTGGATGGCGCTGAATGAGCGATCGTAGCAGCGTACCTTTACCGACCCCGCTTGGTCCTGTCAAAACAATTAGTGCGCTCATGCCCGCTTTCGCCCTCAGTAAGAATAGTAGTCAGCAATGATTCAATCTTAACAATTCTTTATCTTCAACTCATAAGTCCGCTTCTGGCAAGACAAACGGCAATTTCAGGTCGCTAAACTGTCTTCTTAGCGGGTTATGCCTTTTAAGACGTTACCTTTTCTGGCATGCACATAACTTAACAGATCAAGAAGTAAGGCACTTTACGGCGTTGCTGAATGCAGGTATGAATCGCCCTCACCCCCTTTCTTGAATGCCCTTTGGGCTATACCCTTCTCCCGAAGGAGAAGCGAGCTAGAAGGCTTGTCCCTTCTCCTTGGGGAGAGGGCTAGGGTGAGGGTGGAGAAAGGCTCAGGCATGAAAATCATACTTCTACTCAGCAATACCCTCTACAGCTTCTTGCTATGAAGCACGACCATCGCAGCAGCATGGCTCAAGCATTAAGTATCGCCATGTCCGTCTTTACTGACAATCAAGCGATTGGCAACCGTTTCTGGCTGAATGGCTGACAGAATAATATAACCAGAGTCAGTGATGATCACGGCTCGGGTACGACGACCATACGTAGCGTCAATGAGCTGCTTACCATCGCGTGCATCAGTAATGATACGCTTGATGGGTGCAGATTCGGGGCTGACGATCGCAATCACCCTGTTTGCAGACACGATGTTACCAAAACCGATATTGATCAGCTTAATGTCCATACGGACTCAAGGCGTAGTTGGGTGAGAAGCCGGTCCAAACTTAGACTTCTATCGTAATGCACCGGAAAAGCGAACGGCGCGATCGTGCTCTTTAAGTCAGCCTCTTAAGCGAGGCTACACAGAACCGTTACCCCCTGTAAGAAAGCGACTCATGATGGCATTCTTTGCTTTTCGTTGCCTGAAGCATCATAAGGGCACGTATGGCATCGTACCGACAAAAATAGTGCCCACACACGGCGATTGGTTTTAGCCTTAGCAGAAGCCTTACCCCCAAACGAATCGTTAAGTCATTCTGAGTCCGCCCTTCACCCCTTACCTCCCTTGCAACCCGTTGACGTTACAACCCTTACTGCGATCGCCGCAGAACTGCGCGCTGAATGGTTACCTGCCCGACTAGAGCAGGTCTACCAGCGCGATCGTCATACACTTTACTTGGGCTTACGTACCCTCAAGCAGCGCGGGTGGCTGATGCTCTCCTGGCATCCCCAGGCAGCAAGGCTTTGCATGAGCGATGCCCCGCCCCGTGTACCCGATACGTTTACCTTCAGCCAACAACTGAAACACCAGTTAGGCAACCTGGCACTGGTCGCTATTGAACCGATCGCCCCGTGGGAGCGTGCCCTAGATCTCCAGTTTTCGCAGCGCCCTGGCGAACCAGCACTCTGGCATCTGTACATAGAAATCATGGGCAAGTACAGCAATGTCGTGCTTACTAACCAAGCCAACCTGATTGTCACAGCAGCCCATCAGGTCAGCGCCCAACAGTCCAGTGTGCGTCCCATTCAGACGGGAGACCCCTACGCACTGCCGCCCCCCTTGACCGATCCAGCACCCAAGCTAGCGGAGTCGTTCGATCGCTGGCAGGAGCGGATCAGTCTGGTGCCAGGTACGCTACGACGCAACTTACAAAAAAACTATCGTGGACTCAGTTCTGCACTCACGCTCTCGTTGATCGCTGCGGCTGCACTTAGCCCTGACCAATCTACCGACAGCCTGGATGCAAGTGATTGGCAACGCTTATTCCACCGCTGGCAGGAGTGGCTGCAAGCATTAGAAACGGAAAAATTTTGCCCTGGTTGGATGAGCGATGGCTATACCGTTTTAGGTTGGGGCATGACACAGGCGGTCGATCGTGTGCAGCCTGTGATTGACCACTACTACACCAGCCAGCTTGAGCAGCAGGAATTTGTCCAGCTACGCCATCAGCTTACCCAAAAGCTTCATGCCGTTTTGGAAAAGCTACGCGTAAAGGCAAACGTGTTTCAGGTGCGTTTACAGCAATCTGAGGTTGCTGATCATTATCGTGCACAAGCCGATCTGTTGATGGCAAATTTACATCACTGGCAGCCAGGGTTAGCAACGATTACGTTACCCGACTTCACAACAGAGCAACCCATCACCATCCCGCTCAATCCCGAAAAAAATGCGGTGCAGAATGCCCAAGCACTTTACAAGCAGCACCAAAAGCTTAAGCGTGCTCGTAACGCGATCGAGCCCCTGCTAGCAGAGGTCAATGCCGAAATCCACTACCTGGAGCAAGTCGAAGCGGCGATCGTAGAACTGGAGAGTTACCAGACAGCCGAAGACCTCAACACACTCGATGAAATTCGTGACGAGCTGATCCAACAGCACTATTTGAACGATCCAGAATATCGTAACGCTAACCCGCCTACCAAAGATTCACAAAGTCAGCCCCATCGCTACATTACGCCAAGTGGACTGGAAGTGCTTGTGGGACGCAACAATCGTCAGAACGATCAGCTTACCTTTCGGACAGCAGGAGACTACGATCTCTGGTTTCATACGCAGGAAATTCCCGGTAGCCACGTTCTGCTGCGCTTGAAGCCAGGAAGTGCTCCTGAGGCGATCGACCTGCAATGTGCCGCAAATCTGGCAGCGTATTACAGCCGTGCCCGCCAGAGTGAACAGGTGTCTGTAGTCTATACAGAGCCAAAACACGTCTACAAGCCAAAGGGCGCTAAACCAGGGATGACCGTTTACAAACACGAGCGGACGCTTTGGGCACAGCCGAAGCAGGGAGAGCAGCTAGTAGCGAAGCGGCTGAAAAGTGAGTAAAGCAACACTGAGGGTATCCAGCGCATTAGATCAACAGCGCGAGATTGAGCAACTTTTTCGTGTCATCCTATTGGGCAATGCTGAACGCTAGTTAACGTGAGTTTCGGATAAGGGAATTAGGCAAAAAGGTCGTCCAGGTTCAAAGCAGGCTTCTTGGGTTGGTGGCAGTAAGCAATCAAGCCGCACAAAACATTGACGCAGAAGTTGACCGGACTGCGATGACGAGAATGCTCAATCTGGGAGATGTTCTTCAATTGGTCGATGACCGATTCGATAATGGCACGCTTGCGAGCCAACAGCTTATCGGTGAGCCGCATCAATCGGGGTTTCATGTTGCGCTTCGGCTTGGCAAACAGCTCGATGCCGCAGGTGCGGAGCAGTTGCTCAAACAACGCTTGCGACACATAGCCCCGGTCTGCAAACACTTTGCCAAATAGCGCCTTGAGCAAGTCGGGCACAGGCTTACGGTCGTCGGTGTTGCCAGGAGTTAGCATGATGTTGAGCAGTTCGCCCTGGTCATTGACCCCCAGATGCAGCTTGAACCCGAAGAACCAATCGACCGAGGTTTTGCCTCGTGCGGCAAGTCCTTGAAACACCCGATGCGAATGGATGCGACGGTTGTGACACACCTTCAAACTGGTCGAGTCGAGAAAGCTGATGCCACTGCAGGTGCCAAAGCAGTGCTTGAGATAGGCGCACAATGGCAGCAAGACAGAGGGCACCCAACGGATAAAGCGGCTGTAGCTCACCAGCTTGGGAA
>DATNQS010000298.1:0-4859 GCA_036703925.1 Candidatus Sericytochromatia bacterium | reverse complement strand
GCTGCGGCTCACCCAGAATCCAGGCAGCAAAGCGATCGGGATATTTCTGTGCCAGCAGCTTACAAAGGTTATCGAAGGACATGGCGTTGAAGCCTCAGCGCTGCCGCAAAACCGATCACTGTTTGCCGACAAAGCTGAAGGCACGGAAGTGAAGGGCTTGCTGTTCGATACGGTTGGCAAGACGATCGCACACCAAATTGCATAACTCAAAGATCAGGTCATCTTCAACGCTGTAATACGCTAATGTACCCTTGCTACGGCGACTGAGGATGCCTGCCTGCATCATGACCTTCAGATGCTTAGAGACATTTGCCTGACTGGTATCGGTTGCTTCAACCAAATCTTGTACGCATTTCTCACCATCACGGAGAAGGTTGAGAATTCGCAGACGCATCGGCTCACCTAGCACGCTGAAGTACTCAGCAACTTGTAAAACAACTTCTTGCGAAGGCTTTGCAGATTTCATGCAAATTTAATATGAAGTGCAGTGATCCCCAGATTTTAACCACTCAACCGCTACATAGCAATAGAGTATTGGATGACAATTCAAAGATTCGTTAGAATTTCATCCTTTTCTGAGTAATGTGGCTCTTTATTTCAGTGATGCTTTTAAGTCGCTTGCCGTTATTGAGCAAGAGAGTTTGCTAACCCAGAAGGGGCTGCTCAGTCTGGATTAAGACGCAGCAGCAACTGACCGTACTCGATCGGTTCACCATTTTGCACCAGGATCTCAACGACCTCGCCGCCAATTTCCGCTTCCAGTTCGTTCATCAGCTTCATTGCTTCGATAATGCAAATGGTTTGCCCTTTACGAATGCGATCGCCCACTTCTACAAAGGGTGGTTCATCGGGAGACGCCGCACGGTAGAAGGTGCCCACCATCGGTGAATTCACTTCGAGGAGGCGACGATCGCTTTTGCTATCTCGTAGGGGCGAATCGTTGAGCGGTGAGTTTGGTACAGACGGCGTGGCAGCGCTTTGTGTTACCTGTTTAGCCTCAGAGTCAGTGCGGCTATCACCTACTATTTGCAGTGGTGCGCTTGCTTCAACTGCCTGACGACGATCGCTATCGGTAGCATAAAGGCGCTCCTCGACCCGAATACCACGACGCACCGTGAGTTCAAAATCAGCGCTTTTTAAAGTTAGTTCTGTTATATCGGTCTGATCGATCGCGGCTAAAAGCTCGCGGAGTTCATTTAAATCCAGTGACACAATGACTGTAAACCTCAGAAACAGGGGCTACGGGCTAGGAGGAAGGCTAAAGGATAAGCGCTAAAGGCTAAAACAAGTTTCATCCTTTATCCCTTCGCTTACTGCTCTCTACCCAAATAAGTATCGTTACGAGTATCAACTTTGATGCGTTCTCCAATGGTGATGAAGAGAGGCACCATGATTTGAGCGCCTGTTTCGACGATCGCAGGTTTGGTACCACCCGTTGCCGTATCACCCTTCACGCCTGGATCAGTTTGGGTTACTTCCAGCACAACCGAGTTAGGCAGCTCTACTTCTAGTACCTGCTCACCCCAACGGACGACGTTCACTTCCATCCCTTCTTTAAGGTATTTCACGCGATCGCCAATCTGTTTGGCATTGAGACGTGCCTCTTCATAGGTCTCCATTTCCATAAAAACGAAGTCATCTCCGTCTTTATAGGTATGCTGCATTGTGTTTTTTTCTAAGTTCGCCTGGGGCAAGCTTTCGCCCGCTCGAAACGTCCGCTCCATTACGTTCCCGGTTTGAACGTTTTTGAGCTTGGTTCGCACAAACGCAGACCCTTTACCGGGCTTAACGTGCAAAAATTCGACGACTCGCCAGACCGATCCGTCTAGCTCAATGCTTACGCCTGATCGAAAGTCATTACTAGAGATCATGAGTGTGTATCGGGAGAAAATGTTCGGCATCTCATTGTACCGCTCAGGGGTAAACCACGTTAAGCAGGTGAAGGACAAAGATAAAGGAAGGGAAAAGGGTTTTGCCAAACTCGCCAGTTTCGAGTAAGCAAGGCATCAGGCTTTGTCCCCTCCTTCCTACTCATCTCTTCCTGACTCGCCCTCGGTCCTACTTCTGCCCGTGTGACCCCGTCTATGGCAAGATTAATGAGAGCGACTGACCGTTTGTAGCTTTGTGCTGTCGATCGCCTTCTCTCGACCGTTGAGTGGGCAGACAACACCAAAACAGATGTCCGCTTTTGAGCCGCTAACTTGAGCAAGCAGTACCCAGACATGGAACGACAAGGCTTTGACCGCTTCAAACTTGACCGCTTTAAGTTTGACCACTTGAGGCACTGGCTAAAAACGGGAGCAACCCTTTTGCTCATGATGATCCTGTCTTTGGGGTTAAGTGCTGCTAGCAGACCCGCTAATATCATGCCTGCTGGCAATCCGATTACCGATGGCAAAGCGTTATTGCGCTACTCCTTACCGATCGACAATGCACCCGTTCGCGAACTGCAAGGTAGCTTAGAAGATATTGCCACACAGCTAAGGGCAAATCGACGCTGGGGCGCGATCGCGGGCGATGTTAAGAGAGCAAGCTGGATTTTGCGCGATAAAGAACCAGCGATCCTTGCCAGCGTGCCAGAAGCGAAGCAAGCCGAGGCACAAACCTTATTAGCTAAAATCAAGGACAGTATTGCGCCCTTGCAAGAGTCTATTGAAGCAAAAGACAAAGAGCAAACCTTTCAACAGCGATCGGAGTTGCTAGATTTAGTCGGGCAGCTTGAAGAAAGCATGGTGCAGAGCTTTCCCTTTGAGGTGCCTGCCGCTTATAGCAACCTACCGCAGCTTAAAGGTCGCGCCACGATCGCCTTTACAACTAACAAAGGCAAGATCACAGCCGTTGTCGATGGTTACAGTGCTCCAGTAACCGCCGGAAACTTCGTTGATTTAGTCCAACGTGGTTTTTATGATGGCTTACCTTTCACCCGTTCTGAAGAATCCTACGTCTTGCAAATTGGTGATCCGCCTGGAGAAGACGTTGGCTTTATCGATCCTCAAACGAAAAAGTATCGCGCTATCCCGTTAGAAGTGTTGGTACAGGGCGATGTTGAACCCACTTATGAGATCACGTTAGAGGACGCAGGACGCTACAAAGACCAGCCTGTATTGCCTTTTTCGTCCTACGGTGCGCTGGCAATGGCACGTCCTGGTGAAGATCCAAACGGTGGTTCGTCCCAGTTTTTCTTCTTTTTGTTTGAGCCAGAGTTAACGCCAGCGGGACGCAACTTGTTGGATGGTCGCTACTCTGTGTTTGGCTACGTAACTGAAGGCAAAGAGGTGCTGGAGCAACTGAAAGCCGGAGACAAGATTGAATCCGCTAAAGTGATTCAGGGTCTGGATCGATTGGTGGAGCCAGTTGCCTAAAAGGAGCGATCGTAGCTTTTAGCTTGGAGTTTGCTGATTCTAAGGAAGAGGCTTAGGCGCGATCTGTGTTAGTCACTAAAGTAGAGATCAGAGCGCTTGCTTCAAAGCCTCAATCCTTACCGTTAGAGCTTGAAACTCAAAGCTTTATGCCCAAATCCTCTCGCAATTAGATCATGGCAATTTTTGAGTGGATCTTTTTGACTGGCTTTGGCGTGCTGGCTGGTGTCTCTCTTACGAACATCATTCAAAATCGACAGCAGCAGTCTCGCTTGGAGCAAGCCTTTTACCAACTGCTAGAAGTTGAGAATGGCAATGTATCCCTCATTCAACTAGCCGCTACTGCACGAGTCAGTGCCGAATTAGCCAAAAGCTATTTGGCTACCCAAGTGAAATTTTTCGGCGCAGTGCCCGAAGTAGACGACGATGGCGACGAGTTTTATCGCTTTCCTAAGTTACGCCGCTGGAGCAAACCCGAAGAGTGGCAGTAATGTAGGCGGTCAACGGTTAATAAAGCGTGGCGTGGCTGTGGCTAGCATTTCGCCATAGCACCATTTCGGGAGGCTGGAAGCTGATAGCTATTCGCCAAGCGGAAAATCGCGCTCAAAGCTCTCACGGGTAAGTGGTTGTTCTAGCATCAAGCCTTCGCCGCCCAGCGTTTCCAGTGGTTTACCTTCTACCGCTAGCCGAACGCTGGCATCTGGATTCAAGCTAGTGGCGGTGTAAAGAATTTGCCCAACTCTGGCAGTCATTGAGGTACTGCCGCCGCCCTGCGTGAAGGCTTGGGAGAGGTCAACATGAATTTCATCATCTTTGATGTAAAGGCTACGAAGTTTAGTATCACGCGGAATGGTTGTTGTCACACTCGCACTGCTGGGACCCGCAAGTAATTTATCGACAGCGGCTGCCAAAATGTTATTGGGAGTTTCCTGGGCACTCAGCGTCACAGGGCTAGGGCTAAAGGCGATCGTGTTTCCCGATGCTTTCAACCAATAAACCTGAAGCGTTTTGGTTTCTGCAGCAGGGACAATTTTGCTAACTGGCGGCTTTGACGTAGTGCTAGGAGCGATCACTGCTGGCGGTGCTTTTTGCTGTTCTGACGGCACCTGGGAATTTTCGATTACGTCTGGTGCAGGTGCTTTGCTGCGTGATGCAGATTGAAACTCCCACCAGGCGACGGCACTGCCTGTAGCTAGTACTAGAGCGGATAACCCTGCAATGATCCCAAGTGGGAGGTGCCGACGCGATCGTTGGTCTTCCATAGCGCAAATTCTCCTTGCAAGTGACGTGCAGAGCTGGTGAAGGCTTCCTGGATAACTACCAATCCATTCAGGGCAATTTCGGAAACGTGGAAAGCTATTCTTAGCGTGGCTTGTCTGGCGCGACCTGAACAAAGGCAGCCAGATTGATTTGATTCTCTGTCAAATTCAATTGTAAGATTCTTGCTGTTAGACCAGTTTTTTCAAACTGGCGCAGGTCAGACTGTTCGCTAAGGCCTTT
>DATNQS010000297.1:0-5527 GCA_036703925.1 Candidatus Sericytochromatia bacterium | reverse complement strand
TTTATGAGTAGACTGCACCGCTAAATCGGCTCCAGCGGCGAGGGCGGCGATCGGTAGCGCTGGATGAAAGGCAAAATGGGCACCATGCGCTTCATCCACCAGCAGGGGAATGTTGTGCTGATGGGCAAGGTGGGCGATCGCTGCCACATCCCCACAGACCCCGTAGTAAGTGGGGTAGACCATTAGCACTGCTTTTGCATCGGGATGTTCTGCCAACGCTGCGGCAACGACTGCTGGCGTAAGGCTGTGAGCTAGATCCAAATGCGAGTCGTACTCCGGCTGCACAAAAACTGGCATGGCACCAGAGAGGATCAGCCCTGAAAGTGCGGACTGATGAACATTGCGAGGCAGAATCAGCTTATCGCCAGGGTTGCAGGTTGCCAGGATCGCAGCAATTACTCCAGACGTAGAGCCATTGGCAAGAAACCAGGTGCGATCGGCTCCAAATGCCTCTGCTGCCAATGCCTGCGCCTGCTGAATGACTCCTTGCGGCGCAAACAAATTATCCAGCTCTAGCAGTTCTGGTAAATCTGCCTGAAAGACTTGTGCCCCTAGCAGATCGATCAAGCGCTTTGCACTGCCTCGCCCATGCTTGTGCCCCGGTGCATAAAACGGTGTATGCGGTTTGTGCACGCAAGACTGAAGCGCAGCCAGCAAAGGTGTTTCAGTTTGCAGGTTGAAAGCGTCGTTTGAGCCAGGTGACATAGAGTAGAGCGCCCTTGCACGAGCTTTACCCCAATATCTCATGTCGATCGTGTGCTAGGTTGCGATCGCTTGAGCCATTGCAGTCAGACATGAGAGCCGCGCTACAACGAGCATATTTAATTAGGGAGATGTAATTCTTCCTCTAGCTTTCTAATTTGGTAGGGTTACCTGTTTTAGGCAGACTCACATGATTTATACACCCGACCCCTCGTTACCTGAGCCGTCGATCCCATCGATCCCAAGTCCAGACACGGTGCCAGAGTCCATTCCGGGGCCTGTGCCGGAACCAGTTCCGGGGCCTGTGCCGGAACCAATTCCTAGCCCTGTGCCGGAACCTGTACCAGGAACGATTCCGCAGACTGTACCAGGAACAATTCCACAGACAATTCCAGAACCTGTTTAGTTGAAACGGGTGAGAGCTTGTGGCTACGTCTTCAATGACTTGGCGATCGTCTTTGACAGGCAACCAACGATTTAGATTGAAACGATCGAGTGGAAAAATCGAGCCAAAACCTACAATGATTAGGAATGCTGGTTCTATTCAGCAAACGACTCAATCTAAAATCACCCATCTAACCGCTAAAATCGATGCTGAGAGCCGGGATTGTTGGACTACCCAACGTCGGAAAATCTACTTTGTTCAATGCCCTGGTAGCCAATGCTAAGGCGCAAGCTGCCAACTTTCCGTTTTGCACGATCGAACCCAATGTCGGTGTAGTCGCGGTGCCAGATGAACGGCTGCAAGTGCTGGCAAAGATTTCGAGTTCGGCGGAAATTGTGCCCACACGGGTCGAATTTGTAGACATTGCTGGACTCGTAAAAGGAGCCAGTCAGGGAGAAGGCTTGGGCAACCAGTTTCTGGCAAACATCCGCGAGGTCGATGCGATCGTTCATGTGGTGCGATGCTTCGACGACGACGATATCATCCATGTTTCGGGTTCTGTAGACCCTGCCCGCGACATTGAAGTGATTAACCTGGAGCTAGCACTGGCAGATTTGGGGCAGATTGAAAAGCGTATCGATCGCGCTCGTAAGCAAGCCCGTGGCAATAAAGAGCTACAGGTTGAAGTAGATGCGCTGGAAAAACTGACGGCTGTGCTAAATGAAGGTAAACCCGCTCGTCAAGTTGACCTTACTGAAGACGAAGAAGCTGCTGTCAAGGCGCTCGGCTTGCTAACTCGTAAGCCTATTATCTACGCCACGAACGTGTCTGAAGATGATCTGGCAACAGGCAACGCCTGGGTAGAGGAAGTACGAGCGATCGCGGCAACTGAAAATGCCCAGGTCGTGGTCATCTCCGCGCAGGTAGAATCCGAATTGGTTGACATTCCGGCAGCCGATCGCGCTGACTTTCTTGAGTCGCTGGGCGTAACGGAAGGTGGACTCAAGTCGCTGATTCGTGCAACCTACGAATTGTTAGGACTCCGCACCTACTTCACCACCGGACCGAAAGAAACCCGCGCCTGGACAATCCACGCTGGAATGCTGGCTCCTCAAGCGGCAGGTGTCATTCACACCGACTTCGAGCGTGGCTTCATTCGTGCTGAGACAGTTGCCTATAAAGACCTCACAACCACTGGTTCTATGGGTGCCGCCAAAGAGAAAGGGTTGGTTCGCAGCGAAGGCAAGGAATACACCGTGCAAGAAGGTGATGTGCTGCTATTCCGCTTTAACGTGTAGTCCCGCGATCGCTACTTCGTCCGCTCACGTTGTGCTAATAGCGTTCTTACATGGGCTGCTTTAAGCGGATGACGTTCCAGCTCACGCTAACGTTCTTCCCGACTCTGCCACTGCTACGTCTGGAATCTTTTTGGGCATACTAAAGCAGGACAGCAATGGATGGGTGCTGTCTTGCAGTGGTTGTAACTGCTTGTTCTCAATATTGGTACATAAGTAAAACATCCCTGTCTTTCCCCTATTAAGGGCGACGTATTACTAGGGTTGTACAAGGTGAATTTTCACGTTTAGTTACTTAAGCAGCTATGACGCGGTTAGACGCATTGACCAGATTACTGCCTTGACTGCACAAGTAAATCAGAGGCATTATCAGGAGCAACCGCAGCATCATAGCTGCACCTTTACCCAGTTTCAGTGATAGCCAGCAACCCCTTGCAGACGCGACCATTGAAGCAGCAGTATCGCACTGCACTTGGCTTCAAATTTAGCTCTGCCCCACGAGGGGTTTTACACTAAGGGGGCGATCGCGCCCTATCGCTACCGCACCGGATATGAGCCAAGCATCGCCCGCGCCCATGAACAGCACCGACCTTGACGCCATGAGAGCAGACATTCTTATCGTTGATGACACTCCATTAAACCTGCGTCTTCTTTCCAACATTTTGACTAAAGCAGGGTATCAGGTTCGTCAGGCGCTAAGTAGCGAAATGGCATTGCGAGCGGTTCAAGCGTTGCCACCTGACCTACTTCTGCTCGATATCATGATGCCATCAATGGATGGCTATACGCTTTGTCAAACCTTGAAGGAAAACTCATACACTGCAAGCATCCCAGTCGTTTTCTTGAGTGCGCTCAGTGATGGTTTGGATAAAGCTAAGGCGTTTGCGGTCGGTGGAGCAGACTACATTACCAAACCCTTTCATCTCGAAGAAGTGTTAGCGCGGGTGCAAAATCAACTGGCACTCAAAGCGGCTCAATACGACAATCAACAGCTTAATGTCCAGCTTGAAGCGCGTGTGAAAGAGCGCACCCATCAGCTTGAGATCGCCAACCGAGAACTCTATCGCGAAGTGCTTGAACGCAAGGTGCTTCAGGCACAACTCCAGGAAATGGCACACCACGATGCACTCACAGGTTTACCCAATCGTGCGTTTTTTCTCGATCGCACAAAGCAAGCACTGGATGCCGTAGAGACAGATCCAACATCGCAGTTTGCCGTGTTATTTCTTGATTGCGATCGCTTCAAAGTCGTCAACGATTCACTGGGTCACTTTATGGGCGACCAGCTTTTACTGGCGATCGCCCGTCGCCTTAGAGCGTTGCTACCAGAGACTATCATGCTAGCGCGGCTGGGTGGTGATGAATTTACCATGCTGCTGCCACGCTTTACTGATCAAGCTAGCGTTGTCCAGATCGTGAAGCAAATTCTCAATGCTTTCACCCAACCCTTTCAATTGGATCAACACGAGGTTTTCATCACTGCCAGTATTGGGATTGCGATCGGCACCGCCGAGTACAGCCTGCCAGAGCATCTTTTGCGTGATGCCGATATGGCAATGTATCGTGCGAAAGCATCCGGCAGCGAACCTTACCAGATTTTTGACCCCACACTGCACCAGACTGCCATTCAGCGTTTACAGCTTGAAATCGATCTCCGTAAAGCGATCTATCAGCAAGAATTAGTGGTTCACTATCAGCCAATCTTGGCGATAACGACCGGCAGCGTGGTTGGGTTTGAGGCACTTGTGCGCTGGCAGCACCCCCAGAAAGGGTTAGTGTCACCCGCCGTTTTTATCCCCATTGCCGAAGAAACAGGTTTGATTACACAGATTGGTCATTGGGTGCTCAAACGTTCCTGCCAGCAGTTGCTGCAATGGCAAGCCGAACAGCGCCTCAGCGCTCCCCTCACCATGAGTGTCAACCTCTCGGCACGTCAATTTACGCAGCCGGATTTAGTGGAACAAATTGACCAGATTCTGGCTGAAACCCAACTTGACCCTCGCTACCTCAAATTGGAAATTACCGAAAGCGCCATTATGAGAAATGCTCAGGCAACCGCGATCGTGCTCCAAGAGTTAAGAAAACGGCACATTCAGCTTAGTATTGACGACTTTGGCACAGGCTATTCGTCACTCAGCTATTTGCATTCATTTCCGGTTGATACGCTTAAGATTGATCGATCGTTTGTGCAACAAATGGGTGAGAATGCAGACAGCTTGGGGCTGGTTCCTTTAATTATCAACATTGCCCAAAAAATGGGCATGACAGTTGTGGCTGAAGGCATTGAAACTCAGATGCAGCTCGATCATCTCAAGGCTCTAAACTGCGATTTTGGGCAAGGCTTTTTCTTCTTCAAGCCGTTAGAAGCAGACAAAATCAGCGCTCTACTTGCTTCTAAGTAGCGGTAAGTTCTAATCATTCGGCATGATCCAACGTGAGAAGAAGCAACGCTGATCCAATCGCTTTGCGATCATGCTTCACCAAAAATATCTAGCTGCTCGATCGACTGATCCACTGGATAAACTTCACCATTCTTTTCGCGGGTGGAGTGATTGGCTGGATTGCCTTTGCGTAAGCCGATCGCAATTTTGCTGTGTTTCTCAATTTGCCCCATCACCTGTCGCGCACGTTGAATAACGGAGGCAGGCAAACCGGCTAACCGCCCCGCTTCAATGCCGTAGGAGCGATCGGCACCACCCGGCTGCACTTTATGCAAAAAGATAATTTGCTCAGGCAATTCTTTCACGACAACTTGATAGTTAGCGACGTTTGGCAGAATTGACGCTAGCTCGTTGAGTTCGTGGTAATGGGTCGCAAAAATCGTGCGGGCGCGGATTTCGGTTGCCAGATGTTCTGCCACTGCCCAGGCGATTGACAGCCCATCAAAGGTTGCCGTACCGCGTCCAATCTCATCCAGCAAAACGAGCGATCGTGGTGTCGCGTGATTCAAAATATTTGCCGTTTCATTCATTTCCACCATGAACGTGGATTGTCCCGTTGCCAGGTCATCCACCGCACCGACACGGGTAAAAATGCGATCGCAAACGCCCAGTGTCGTTGACTGTGCCGGAACGAAACCCCCCACCTGTGCCATCAGTTGAATCAGCCCCACCTGCCGGAGGTAACAGCTTTTGCCGCTGGCGTT
>DATNQS010000296.1:0-9181 GCA_036703925.1 Candidatus Sericytochromatia bacterium | reverse complement strand
TTGCCCTGCGTTCTAACTTTCTCTAGAAAATCTTGATACGTTTCCATGTAAAGCTCCAGTAAGTTGTAAATTCTTTGGCGCTCAAGCTATCTGTAAAGCAACCTTTAGCATCTTAATGTTGGCTGCTTGAAAATATGTCGATCGCAAGGCAGAAATATTAAATAGACAAAAGGTGATGTTCTCCTCGGCTGTTAGCTATTTGCAACCATGTATAACTAATGACTAGCTATTTGCAGCTTAGAATTCCCTTTACAAATTAGGATACAGATTTGGGCAGGGGCATTTCATCTTCAATGAGGAGGCGTGACAGGCTAGGCAAGGCTTCACCATAAGTAGGATGAATATGTACCGATCGCTCCAGCAGTTGCCAGGTTGCACCCGCTTCCATAAGGGCTAAAAACACATGCACCAATTCTGCTGTTTCGTAGCCAACCAGGGTTGCACCTAAAATCTTATCGGTGTCGCGATCGATCACCAGGCGATAAAATCCCAAATCGTGCCCCCACTCAATAGCACGAGCAATGTGAGCCATTGGTAGGGTGACGGCACGGGCATTAATGCCTTGCTTTTGTGCTTGCTGTAGAGTCATGCCAACGCGCCCTACCTGTGGTTCTGTGTAGACGGCGTAGCCGAGGACGCGATCGCTCCGTGTTCGTTGCTCTCCACACAAGATTGCTTTCAAGCGGCGATAATCCTCCCAAGAGACATGGGTAAAGGCGGGTTGTCCTGCCGCATCTCCAATGGCATAAATGCCTTCGCGGGTGGTCTGAAACTGGTCGTTGATTTTGATAAAACCTTTGCCATCCAGCTCTACACCTGCGGCTGCGACATTTAAGGCAGTCGTATTTGGTTTACGTCCAATTACTACCATCAAGGCTTCACCCTCCAAGGTCTCGCCGTTACTTAAGGTGAGCGTAAACACCTCATTTGCATAGTGAACCTGTTCCACATTGACCTTAAAGTGCAGAAAAATTCCATCTTGGTGCAATGCGTCTGCTAGAGTGTCGCTGACCTCGGGTTCTTCCTGCACCAACACACGATCGCCCCGAACAATCAAATGGGTTTCACTGCCCAAGCGGGCTAATCCTTGTCCCAATTCCAGCCCAATGTAGCCCGCCCCAATGACCAGCAAGCGCTTTGGCAGTTCTTTTAAGTCAAAGAAATTGCGATTGGTGAGATAAGGCGTTCCGGCTAAACCTGGAATCTCTGGAATCAGAGAAGAGGTTCCCGTATTAATTACCACCAGTGGCGCTTGAACTGTGGCTGCTCCACCTGTAACAGTACCTTCTCCCGTAAACGAAGCTTCGGCACAAATAACGTGAACCCCAGCACTCTCCAACTTCTGCTGAATCCCCTGATTGAAGCGATCGCGAATGCCTCTGACCCGCTCCATGACGGCTGGAAAATCAACCTGGACTTGAGTATGAATTCCCAGTTTGGCAACCTGACGAGCGCGACCCGCTGCATGAGCAGCCGCTAAAAAGGCTTTGGAAGGCGTACACCCATAATTGATGCAACTTCCCCCCAAGGCATCTCGTTCAAACAACACAACCGTACGTCCAGCTTTCGCAAAATCGGCTGCCAGGGGAATGCCACCCTGTCCACTCCCAATCACAATTAAATCTGCGGTTTCCATTTCTGATATGCCTCCGCTTGAGTAACAGTAACCATGCTCACCCCAGGCTGTCGGTTAAAGACGATGTGAGGACAGCAAAAGTTTGTACAACAGCCACAGCGATCTCAACTTTCTAGGGGCACAGTAGCACTTCTACTCTCTAGAAAGCAAAACAACAAGGCTACGGGTGGTCAGCGCTTCTCCAGGGTTGTATAGCAAAAGGATGAAGAATGAGGGATGAATCGAAGTCCTTGCTTAAAGGACGTTTCAAGGTTTAGGTCTGTCCTAAGGTTCTCTTCGACTGCTATACCAATTCCCTTTGTCCACGCTACACGTCAAGAGCTCCCTGACTGTAGCTCTTCGTACATTGAAGTTGAGTCGATGGAAGGGTACAGTATTTCCTTGCACTTCCACGACTGACACTCTGTATTCGTTCTTAATTAAACTCCCCAGGCAAGATTCGAACTTGCGACCAATCGATTAACAGTCGATCGCTCTACCACTGAGCTACTGAGGAATGCTCTACGTTGCGAATCTCATAGTACCTACAAATAGGTTACTTTGACAAGCGTTCAGCCTAGTTTTTTGTAAATGTGTTGCATTGAGGCAGGAATGTAGTCAAAGACGACCCAGCCCACCATAGGAAAAACTAGTCTGCTGTGCCAACAATCGCGTGTTTCAGCAGCCCATACAACCCTGCAATACTTCTTCCCACTTAGGGCTGATGCTTGCCAAAGCGCATCTTTGCCAACCGTTGTTGGGCTGCGGGGTCAAGCGCATGAGCCAGAAACCGACTCGACGGCTTTTTAGCTGCTTTTTGCTGACGTTGGACTCGACGATCGATTGCTGCCACCTCTGCGCCCAGGCGTTCGGCAGACATCCACTCTGCGCCATAGCCAACGACTGTCAATTGCTGGGCACGATCAGACGTTGCCACAATTAACCGTTGTTGAAACTTACGCAAATCGTAACGGAAGTCGGCGCAGGCTTTTTCAATATAGGTATCCGCTGTCTGCCCACAGTTGGTATAGCAGACGCATAGATTAGGGGTAATGGCCTCTCGACTGCTACCCGTATCGCGATACTGAGAGTCAAACACAATTTGGGTATCAAAGTCTTGAAAAGCACTGTAGCCTGTTAAGGCTTCAATTAATTGGCGGCGCGCAGGCTCTAAACCCTCGCGATCGCGCACTCGCCGTAAGTCAGCCCACAGCCCGACGACGTTGTAGCCGTCCACTAGCAGTATCGCTTGTGGAGCCGATCTGGGCATAGTTTAAAGCCTGCAAAGGACAGTAGACATTTACTTAACCTTTAGTTAGCTTTATCATCACACATTTTGTTGAGTTCTGTTACAAGGTACGTGTCAAGCAAATGTAGTCCAGCTTGGCGAGTTTGCTTCAGAGCAATAACCCTATGCTCAGACCCCTAAAGCGAACGATTTCTCTGAAGAAGCGCTTGAAGAGGGGTGGGCAGTGGTGGCTTACAAGCCGAGCGGTCGTTTGCCCGACCGATTCATGTACTGACGAGTACGCACTAAAGCTACAGATCCTTTCGCTTTTAGGCACATAGCGCTCTAGATAGGCACCTGCATCAAGCGTTGCTTCAAGCGCTGGGGATCACCCCGATCGACCACTTTGCCCTTCTCCAGCAAAAACGCACCATCACAGTAGTCCAACTCATCCAGCCGATGTGTGACCCAGAGTGCTGTCAAACCGCGGCTCTTGACCAACTGCTGTACCTGGGCTACTAGATCAAGCTGACTATCAGGGTCGAGCAGAGCCGTGGGTTCATCCAGCAGCAAAACATCACAGTGCCGCGCGATCGCGCCTGCGATCGCCACTCGTTGTTTTTGCCCACCGCTTAACGCGTAAATCGGTCGCCGGATTAGCGATCGGAGATTGACAGCATCCAGAGCTTCTTCGACCCGACGGTGGACTTGAGCAAGTGTTAGGTTTTCTGCGACTAAGCCAAAGGCAACATCGGCACCAACAGTGGGCATTACAAGCTGGTGATCGGGGTTTTGAAAAACAAAGCCGATGTGTGGACTAGTCCGAATCGAGCCAGATTGAGGCGGCAACAGGTTTGCCAGCAGCTTTAACAACGTTGATTTACCGCTGCCGTTGGTGCCCAAAAGCATCCAGAATTCGCCTTGAGGCACCGTTAAACTACATCCTTCAAGGACGGTCTCTCCCTTGTACCAGCGAAAACATAGATCCTGAACCTCAATGCCACAGGATCGAGACATCGTCTCTATTTCCAGCCTCCCAACAGGTAGTATGGGAAGCTGGTTGCCAGGACTAGCATCAGTCTGGCGCGCAAACGGTTCTGAGGCACTCATTCAGCTAACGCAAAAAAACCAGGTGGTCTACCAGATGCCGCAGCCGTACCAGCTTTGTCCGATATCTGCACGGCTGAGATCTCGGAGCCCATGATACCGATTTTTTTCCCAACTTGCTTTTCACACGACAGTTCCAGCAGTTCATTGCTGCCAGAGCGAAGCATTTGCAAGATTTTTTGATAGATGGCTTCGGCATCCTCTTCAGACTTGCGCTGTACCGAAAGAGAAAGGGGCGTGTTTTTGAGAGTGATATCGATAATAAACATATGTTGCGTGCGTCACAGAACCAGCTTCTAGTATCGCAAATCGCGGCGCGGTTGGTTAGGCGATCGTCAGACACTTGGAAACCAGCACTTAAGCAGATGGGTTTCTTCACCCAAAAAGACTGTTTGAGCAAACAAGTTTGGCAGCAATCCGGGCTTTCTTCACTTTTGCTTTTTTTCAGCGATCTTGCGTCTAAGCGTCGTCTCGCTGTAAGGGTAAAAATACTTGTAGCCAGCCGCCATGAGTTTCAGGATGGTTACTTGCCTGCACGCTACCCTGGTGTGCTTCCACAATTTGACGGACGATCGCCAGCCCTAAACCGCTGCCACTGCTTACTGGTACGGCGTGGGTTCCTTTTGTGGACTGGGCATCATCGCTAGAGGCACTGCTAGAGGTCGCGGTGTTTTTGCCAACGGCATAGGTTTTGGATACCTCTACCTCGGCAGGGCTACGAGAACGCGATGGATCGGCGCGGTAAAAGCGATCAAAGACATAGGGCAACGCATCGCTAGGGAAACCCAAACCCGCATCAATAACATCCAGTTGCACTAATTGCTTAGGGAGATTAGGGGCAGAGCGATCGTTGGTGATCAAGCTTGCCTGTACTCGAATTGCCTGCTGCGGTGGGCTGTACTTAATGGCATTGTCGAGCAAATTTAGCAGCACGCGATGTATCCGTGATTCATCAAGCTGTATCAGCAGGCGATCGGGTCCTACATAATCAAGTCGAAGCTGCTTTTTACGGGCTAATGGCTCTAGACCAAACCAGGCGGATTGAATCAGCCTCGTTAAGTCAACAGTTTTGCACCTTAGGCTCGGGTGGGGATTTGCTTCAAGCTGGCTCAGATCCAGCAGATCTTGCACCAGGCTGCTTAAGCGAATTGTTTCATCGAGTAGGCGATCGATCCAATCGCGCAGCGGTGGCTCCAGCCGAATCTGAAGCGTTTCGGCAACCAGGCGGATCGATGTGAGGGGTGTTTTGAGTTCGTGCGCTACGTCAGAAATCCATCGATCGCGCTGTTGAGCCAATAAGACAGCTTCCTGACGGCTTTCCAAAAAAACGCCGACACAGCCATCGCGTAACGGTAAGCTGTGCGCCCGTAACGGACGGGGCATCTGGCGCGATAGTTGCGAAGGATCGGCACACACGGGATGAAACGTCCAGTTGCTTTGGCAGGGCTTGCGGAGAACGCGAGTCTGCTCAATCAATTGATCTAACTCATAAGAGCGGACGAGTTCCAGTAGCAAGCGACGGGTTGGCGAGTTCGGCGGCTGAATGCTAAGGAGTTGACCCGCTTGAGCATTACACCAGATCAGTTGGTTCTCTTCATCAACTTGCAGTATACCGATCGGGGCAGCAAGCGAAAGGTGTCGCCAGGTTTCTAGATCGGTGAGTAACGCTTCTTGGGCATCAACCGAAGCTGCAACCGCTTGCCGTAGCCGCAATACCGATACGAGCGATCGGCGTGAAACCTGGGGTTGAAATGAAGACATCAAAAACCGAAGCTGGCGAGTTAGCTGAATGTGATACCAGCTCAAGACTACCAGCCCGATTACCAGCCCTAGCAGAAACCACAAAAATGCCACGTTGTTTAGCGCTTAACTGTCAGCGAGCAGTCTTAAGTGAAAAAGCAGGGATTTCAATGAGAGATCGCTCTAGCCATTAAACGCTCAATGCTTATTAGTCTTTCGACGAAGCATTGTGATCGCATGACCCACTCAAAGCAGAATGTATCGTTATTCTAAGCTGATTGCTGACTGCTGACCGTCGATCGCCATTTAACCAAAGCGATAGCCAAACCCGCGCACCGTTATCAAATAAATGGGGCTACTGGGATCAACCTCAAGTTTTTCGCGCAGCCAGCGGATATGCACATCCACAGTTTTGCTGTCACCAATAAAATCGGGTCCCCAGATGCGCTCTAGTAACTGCTCCCGCGACCACACTCGGCGAGGATAGCTCATGAATAGCTCTAGAATTTTGAATTCTTTAGGCGAGAAATTAACGGCTGCACCCCGCACTGTAATGCGGCATTCTTGGGGATAAAGAGCAATATCTTGATACTTCAACGAGGGCTGCTCTGGCTGCACTTGAAACTGTTGGTAACGGCGCAGCAAGGCACGACAACGCGCAACCAACTCGCGAATGCCAAACGGCTTGGTGAGGTAATCATCCGCCCCCACCTCTAACCCAACGACGCGATCGGTCTCACTACCTTTGGCGCTAAGCATCAAAATAGGGACGGTCATGCCTTCTCGACGAATGAGACGGCAGAGATCAAGCCCATTGATATAGGGCAACATCAAATCGAGAATAATTAGATCGAGCGATCGACCCCGCACTTGGTGCGGTAGCGTCGATGTCAGCCCAGAACCACCGTTAGACTCCAGTTCTTTAAGCTGGTGAACTAACTCAAGGGCAGCCCGACCATCTGTAGCAGTCACCACATCGTAGCCTTCATCCTTCAACGCTAACGCAATCGTCTCGGCAATTAAACCTTCATCTTCAACAACTAAAACGCGCCCTAGCTTAATACTGGGCTGATGCTTTGTTCTTTCCGACGCTAGCGTAAGTGGCATAGTGCTGATCCTGATTAATCCAGGTGACTTCGTCAATCAACCGTAATACTACCACTTGTGGCAGTTTTAGTAAGGTTTGATACCGCAGATGGAATCTGTTTTATGCGTTTAATCTTTATCTGCTTCGATTCTCGCTACGCCTGTTTTGGGATAGTAGTTGCTCAAGATTTGTTGATACGAATAGCCTTGCTCGGCTAATGCCAACGCGCCTAGCTGGCTCATGCCTTTACCTTGAAATGCTTCTGCCACAATGTCATCAGATGCAGCATAGAGTGATTCAACAATGCCACCACGGTAGCTGACAAACTCGCCTGCTGTGGCATCAACGGCGGCACTGGTTCTACTCGCTTCGCGCTCGATGCCACTGTAAACCTGATAATACTCGGTTGCGCCCATGTGAAAGAGTGGGCTAACAGGTTTGAAGTAGTAGGTCAACGCATAGGAACGGGCAGCAACAGCCTGTGCCTTTAGTGCTTCCATTTTCCAGCTAGGGGAGACCTCGCTGGCAACAACACTGTAAAGATACTGTCGCAGATTGACATAGTTAACGCCCCACAATTTGCCATCCGTGGCAACCAGCAAGAGCCGTCCCCGGTAGGTGCGATCGCCCAACTGAAACACACTCCCTGGTGGGATCTCTAACCAAACGACTTCTGGCAATTGCCAGTCCCCAATGCGAATGCCTTGTCCATCGAGCTGGGCATTGTAAACGGTACCGGGGGGCAACTGATGCAGTTGCTGTCCTTTCTGGTTCAGTAGGATGGCACCAGTGGGTACGCCGATCGTTAGGGAGGGTAGCCCTTCGGCGATCGCCACGTGCATTTCAATCAACGCATCGACGGATGATCCCACTGAGGCGAAGGCTGCTTTCGATCGCCGATTAATTGCTTTTTGTTCTTCCGTCAACGCATTGGGATCAACCGATTTAGGGGAGGGTTTGGCAGTCGGCTTTTTCGTCACTTGCGGTAATGGGGTAGGGGTGGCTGAAGGCGACGGCACCACGGCTGGCAAGGGTGTAGCTGTGGGTAAAGGACTCAACGCTGTCGAGACAGATGGTTGCACCTGTTGCCGACTTAGTGCCATACCCAACAGTGAGAGTACGCCAATCAAGGGCACCACCACCCAGAGCAGTGGCTCCATCTGTCTCAAACGGTTTGGCATCAGCGTTTTGTCAGGCTTCATTGGCGATCGTTCCCTAGAAGTTCAGCACATCCTTACTGTGGCTTACACATTCAAGCATCGTTGTAAGCCACAGCATCCTTTTCACAACTATGTTACGAAGCAGCCTTTGCTTTGGTGAGGCGCTGTTGCTCTAAGTAAGCAAACACACTTTTATCACCAATATCTGGCGGAATTGGCTGAATAACCTTGCGACCAGCAAAAACCAGAAAAAGCAGTGCCCAAACTGCAAGCAATCCTTGTTCTAGGGGTAAAGGGAGCCAACCAACCATGTGCCCTAACAGGAGCAGCGGCACGATCGGCGTGAGGAACTTTGTTTCTAGACGGTTAAAGCAAACGGCTTCTTTAAAGAAAATGCCAGTCAGTGCCGCAAAGGTAAAGCCAATACCCAGGATACTCAACGGTTGATTGTAAACGGTTAAGGCAAACGGCTCTGGATCAAGATGCCCGATCGCCACTGCTGCAAGACAGCCAACACCCCAAAACACCTGTAGCGCCCGATGCAACGCTGCCATATAAATATGGATTGTCAGCAAACTCACGCCCAATGCCAAACAAAAGCCCGTGTAAAGCAACGTCAGCCCTTGTAAAATCTCTGGCTTGTCTGCGTGCCACAGCGCTAACCCGACCCCAAGGGCAAAGCAGAGCGCCGCAACCAGCAAGCCAGCGCGATAAATGACGACACCCTTGCGATCGTCTGCCGTCAGTGTAAACTCCCCAAACTGTCCCTGGTAAAGCTCTGGCTCAAATGATTGCGTCATGGCTACTGTAGTAAGTGCTGAGTGTTGCGTTGCTCCTCACCTATTCTCTCTCTAACAACCACAACTAACAACTAACAACAATTTCAATCACGTCGGCAGTCGGCTCCCGGTTTAACTGTAGTTTTGCCTGAGCATTACCGCCATTAACGGCAACTTCGACCCAGCCATGACTGCCTACCAGTGCCAGCAACTCTCCGGGCAGGCTGTCGCTATAGGTGTGCTGACCTGGCATCGTTACATTGTTAATCGAGAGCGACCATTGTTTGCCCCTTACTTGCGCTTCAGGGATGTTTGTAATCACATTGCCAAAGTGGTCGATCGCTTGAATGCAGCCGGTCAGTTTGTAGGAGCGACAAACAACGTCTCCACCAGCAACTACGACTGCTGCTGGCTTCTCAGTGCTATCTGCTTCAAATCGATAGTGCTCAAGCCGACGGCACAAAG
>DATNQS010000295.1:0-7077 GCA_036703925.1 Candidatus Sericytochromatia bacterium | reverse complement strand
TGGAAGGCAACAACCTGCCTCAGGCGAAAGATTACCTGCAACGCTCCGTCGAACTCAATCCTAAACTGGGGCTGGCTCACTACAATCTAGGACTGGTGCTAGAGCGGCAGGGCAACTTTGACCCAGCGATAAGCGCCTATCGCAAAGCGATCGAACTCAGCCCCATGGCTCCTGAACCTGCCTATCATTTGGGTCTGGTTTACACGCAGCAGCGCAAAACGAAAGAAGCCCGCGCTGCCTTTGAGCAAGCCATCAAAGTTGATCCAAACTATGCTGAAGCCCACTACAACCTCGGCTCACTGCTCTTTGCCCAAGGCGATCTAAACGGAGCGCTCAATGCCTTCCGGCGATCAGCAGAAGCAAACTCTAACTACGCCAACGCCTACTATGCGGCTGGACTCGTCTTCATGCGCCAGAGCAAGTTCACCGATGCGCAAAAAGTGCTGACCTATGCCAAAGATCTCTACGCCAAACAAGGCAACAGCCCGTGGGCAACCAAGGCAGAACAGCAGTTGCAGAAAGCTAAAACTGGGCAGCGTTAGGGAAGTAAAGGGTAAGGAGTAGAAGGCAGAGGAGTTCTCTGGTCTCCAATTTCCTGCTCCCTACTCCCCATTTCGTTGCCGACTATGCAAACTCGGTTCTGCTGTAACAGCGAAGGTCAGAACGGTTTCATCTACACCTTTAAGTCGCAGTGGGCTGAACTTGGTGATTTCGTCCTGCTCCAGATAGTCAGCGACAGCGGCAGAGACCAGAATGCAGTCAGGTTCGGCGGCTTCTTGAATGCGGGAGGCAATGTTAATGCTGGGACCGATCGCAGTATAGTCCGATCGTTCTGCACCACCAAACATCCCTACGACAGCCGTACCCTGGTGGATGCCACAGCGAAACTGCACCTGACTAATGCCTTGTGCCTGCCAGCGTTCATTCAGCAGATGTAGCGATCGCTGCATTTGACGGGCAGCAGCGATCGCGCGACGTACCTGCTCGTTGGGTGTCATCTCCTCAGGAGAGCCAAACAACGCCAGAATCGCATCGCCCATAAATTTATCCACTGTGCCGCCATTGTCAAAAACAGCGCGGGTCATTTCTGCCAGATATTCGTTCAAAAGCTCGGCAACACGGCGCGATCGCAGCGTGTTGGACAGTTGCGTAAAGCCAATAATGTCGCTAAACAACACCGTTACCAGGCGTGGCTCCGGTCGCAGATCCAGTGATAATTCGCCCCGCGCAGCGCGTTGTACCAGTGATGGCGGCAAGAAGCGTTTTAAGACGGACTCTGTAAGGTAAGTGTTGAGTTCTGCAACCCGCTGCTCATTGGCTTTCAGCGCCAAAAGGTTACGGACTTCTGCTAGGAGTTCGCGATCGCTAAACGGTTTTGACAGGTACGCATCAGCTCCACGCTCTACCCCTTCAATCCGGGTATCTTCATCCGCCTTAGCCGTCAAAAGAATGATAGGAATACCCCTCAAATCCTCCTCTTCCCGAATCATCCGAATCATATCGAGACCCGATACCAGCGGCATCATCAAGTCGCTGACAATCAGTTGCGGACGATGGGTTTGCGCGGTCTGAAAGCCTTCAGCACCGTTACGAGCTGTCCACACGCGATAGCCTTTTTCGCGCAAAATGGTTGAAACATACGTTCGTAAGTCTGGGTTGTCATCCACGATCAAAATGCGTGAGGCATCAGACGCTGTAGGAACCGTAGTAGGTAGAGTGGGTAGAGCATCCTCGACACTATCCTCCTGTAGCTCCATCTCAACGTCTGCTAGCTCCACCGAGGCACGACTCGGTTGAGCTTCTGCCTGCACTTCAATCAATTGTTGAGGCGGCAAGTGCGACATCCCTGTCTGAAGCCAAACTGTAAACGTTGTGCCTGCACCATAGACAGACTCGACTGAAATCTGACCACCATGTAAATCAACCAGTTCTTTCACTAGTGCCAGTCCTAAGCCGCTGCCCTCATAGCTACGGTTGGCTGATCCTTCTGCCTGTCGAAACCGCTCAAACAGATGCGGAATTTGGTCGGTACGAATGCCAATGCCTGTATCGGTTACTTTGAGCAGGCAGTGATCCCCGGCAGGCTGAAGCATAACCGTAATCTTGCCGCCCTCTGGAGTAAATTTCATCGCATTGGACAACAGGTTGTACAACACCTTGTCAAACTTTTCTAGGTCTAAGTAAACCTGAGGGCAGGCGGTAAGGTTAGTCGCAAGGGTAATGCCCTTTTTGTCGCAGTAGGGGCGGAAGGAATCAACCGTTTGACTGACAAAATCTGCCATATCGCAGGGGCGGAAACTGGGCTGCATTCGTCCTGCATCCAACCGTTGTAGGTCTAGCAGTTGGTTGACCAGTCGCAGCAAGCGGCGTGAGTTTCGCAGTGCAACTGTTGCCTGATCGTGAGATAAGCCTTGATGTTGGGCGATCGCCGACTCTAGCGGACCAATCATCAGCGTCAGGGGTGTACGAAATTCGTGCGAGATATTTTGGAAGAACTCTGTTTTTTGCTGGTCTAGTTCCAGTAGCTGTTCTGCCTGCTGGCGCGTTTTTTGATAAAGGCGAGACTGGTGTACCGCGATCGCCGCCTGCACCGCAACTGCTTGTGCCAGTTCAATTTCTGACAGCAACCAGCGACGGGGCTGGCGATTTTGCCGCAGTGAAATGCTGCCAATGATTTGACCGTCTAGAATGAGCGGCACTACCAGCAATGCTCGTGCTGGGTTGCGGAACGGCTGTTCAGCCACCGTCATGCCTATAGTTTGTTCTAGATCGTTTAATACCACGGGTTGTTGGGTAAGCAAGAGTTGCCGGAGGACTGGATTACCCTCGATCGGCACTGTAGATTGGGGCAACGGGCGTGGTGTTGTGTCTTCTGCCGCCGAAGGCAAAACCGAGTGGATTTTGCTGGTAGCGCTTGATGCCGTCGGTGCGTCTGCTACCGATGGCGTTGACCAACCAGCCTGAGCCGCGTCATGCAGTCCTACCAGCTGGACAAACTCATCTTCCCGCGTCCATAGTGACAGAGCACATCCATCGGCATGGAGTGCCTGCCCAAGCTGCTGAGTAATTGCCGCAAAAATTTCTTGGGGATCGAGGCTAGACCGAATAGCAGTCGTAATTGTGTTGATCAGCGCTTCTCGCTTTGCCAACGCCCGCACCTGCTCGTAGGTACGTGCCTGAAAGAGTGCCAGTGCTGCCTGGTCTGCCACCATCGTCAGTAATTGTACTTCGTCGTCCTGCCAGGTACGTGGTTCACCACACTGATGCAATACCAACACTGCCATCAATTCTTGCTGACAGACTAGCGGCACCAGCAAACTAGACCGAATCCCCGCCTCTGTGTAAACTCGCCGACGTGCCTGAATGTCTGGGTGATCGCTATTAAAGCGATCGTCTGTCTCAACAGCCTGAATCACCTGAACGGTATGAGTTTCCCAGATTGTCTGTGCCAGTATGGCTTTCTGTTTCTCTAACTCATGAACATCAGCCGCTGCGGCTTGTGGACTCACATACACAAACCAGTCGTCATCCATGTGCCCATCTTGAAACGGACGTACGACACAACTGCTTACTTCCAGGATGTGACCAACCGTTTCGCCGATCGTGTGCAAAATTTGGCGGTAGCTAAGGTCACTCCGAATCGTACTGGTAACGGCGTTCAGTAATGACTCTTGACGCAGCGATCGCCGCAATTCACGCGTTCGTGTCTTCAGTACATTGTGGGTATCCGCTGCCTGCCGCACCACGCCCTTCAGTTCCTCGTCATCCCACGGTTTCGTGACATATTTGAACACCTTGCCAGAGTTGATCGCATCGACCAGATCTTCGACATCGGTATACCCCGTCAGAATAATCCGCATAATGTCGGGATACTGAGTTGCGGTTAAGCTTAAAAATTCTGTCCCGCTCATCAACGGCATTCGCTGATCAGAAATAATCACGGCAACATCGCCCTCCTTTGCCAGAAGATCGAGGGCAGTTGGTCCGTTCTCAGCTCTTAAAACCTTGAACTCGCGATGAAACGTGCGGTACAGCAAATCCAAGTTGTCTGGTTCGTCGTCAACGACCAGCAAGGTTGGCTTTTTAGGTGGAGGCGTTTTCATGCCGCTCCCTCCAACCGGGAGGGTAGCCGGATAAACCAGTCTTGACATATGCAGCCTTGTTTCAACGTGAGCGTTGGGCACCCCTGCGTAAAGCGCTTGTCCTGTAGCACCGACTGTCGTTTCTTTGTTGCCTGCATCGCTCCACAACGTTCTGCCGACTGCACGTCACTATGGTGACGCACACGTTGGTTTGTAGAAGCCCCAAGTGGAGCGCCGAGCTTGGTCAGTATGAATTCCAACGTTGAAAGGAGGCGCAGAAAACGGCACAAATTGAGAGCTTGAGCACTCGGAAGCGTGTTCTGAGTCCAGCGGCAATGGGAAAGCAATTGATCAGCGGTGCGATACTCGAACTCCAATTCAGCACAATCCATTAACGAGTCCTCACTAAGGTTGCCCTTGGTGACACCTTCTCTAACGCCCTCATTTGCCAACCTTCATCACAATGGCTCCAAGCGCTCTAAGTAAAGGAATCTCACCCGCGATCGCTCAGATTTTTATTCTGCCGGACGATCACTTACCAGGGGCAGCATCCTAAGCCACGTCGATCGTGGCTCTCAGGCTTATAGCAAGGCAGCAGCAGCCTCAAAGCCTCTGCCCATTTGGACGCTATCCTAGAGAATAAACGCGCACCAAAAGCCGACGTTGTTCAGTCGATCTTTTAGCACTCTCTATGCTTGGTTCTGTAAGTTTGCTCCAGATTGCCCCGAATCAACTCTCTTATAACAACGTCACAGCCAGCTTGCACCATCCAACGTTAGATGCCCTTCTACACATCCTAGTTTCTCTAGAGGGATTTTCACACGCTTCGATCGCAATTTTGCTTCCGGCTGAGGTGGCTGCGATCCGGTTTTACAGCAAGTTTTAAAGGGGTAAGCCATAGTGCCTGTGGAAGGGGTAGAGAGGTAGAGAGGTAGGGGGCGTAAAGGAAAACAGGTTGTTACAGGTGGCTTGCAGCTTTAAATCCTGCCCTTACTACTGACTGCTTCACAAACTAACGAGTCAAATCAGGCATAATTAATGAAAATTGCATTGTCAAGCTAACGTATATAGTGTGACGTTTAAGTTTTACCGCCGTCGTCCCGTAGGGTGAACAGGTTACAGAGAGGGCTTATGGCTAGAGGATGTCATCTATGCTGCTTCAGCACCCCTGTCCTTAATAATTGACAGCAGCAATCAGCAGATAAGCATACAAATTTTAGTTCGCTTGATTTGTGTCATTTCAACCATTGGCGTTTATAACGGTATCGCATACGCCTTTGTCAGCTTTGTTCCTTCCGCCCGGAGTTTTCCCTAGTCATGCGGTGTCCTTTTTGCCAATACACTGAAAATCGTGTTCTTGAGTCGCGTTCAGCAGAAGCGGGTCAAAGTGTGCGACGACGACGGGAATGCCTGCGGTGTGAACGTCGCTTTACAACCTATGAGCGCATCGAGTTTGTGCCCATTACTGTAATTAAGCGGGATGGCGATCGCGAATCCTTCGATCGCTTCAAGCTTTTGCGTGGCATTGTGCGTGCCTGTGAAAAAACAGGTATTTCCTCTGTGCAGCTTGAAAACCTGGTGGATGAGATTGAAGCTGAACTACAGCAGCGTGCTGTCCGTGAAGTCAACAGCTCCGAAATTGGCGAGTTGGTGCTCCAAAGTTTGCCAAGCCTCAGCGAAGTTGCCTATATTCGCTTTGCGTCGGTCTATCGCAAGTTTCAGGGCATCCGCGACTTTGTGGATACGCTCAACCACCTTCGCAGCAATGCAGACTCAGCACAAGCGACAGTTAATCCAGCGATTAACCCGCTTGAGAATGCCGCCGATACATCAGTGCTTGCTTCATCACAACCCCCGATCGCTCGTCATTAGGCAGAGCACCGCTAGAACACTGGCACTGCTCGTTCAGTGCGATTGTCCCTACCATTAATTTAACCATTCGATATGCTAGGCAAAGAGCAAGCGCTTTTCATGCGTTGCCTCCCTGCTAAATTTGTGATGAAACATCTTAAGCCGATCGTAAAAGGGTGTGTTGAGTTACCTGACATCGGTTATCATGGTTCTTCTGAGCCACTAATTTATCCAAATTTAGCTCTCTCATCGACAGTTGAGAGAAATGTAGGTGTAGTCAGCACAACCGCAATGTGCGTATACATCGACAGGAGGCAAAATTTTACGGAGATAACTACCAGGAAACGATTCGCATGGTCAATCAGGAAACGACAGAAATAGATGTTGGCTTTACCCACGAGGATTTCGCTGCCTTACTTGATAAGTATGACTACCACTTCAGTCCAGGTGATGTGGTCGCTGGAACGGTGTTTAGTCTTGAGCCAAGAGGCGCACTGATTGACATTGGCGCGAAAACGGCTGCATACATCCCTATTCAGGAGATGTCAATCAATCGGATTGACGGTCCTGAAGAAGTTTTGCAGTCTAATGAGACTCGCGAGTTTTTCATTCTTGCTGACGAAAACGAAGACGGACAGCTCACTCTTTCAATTCGGCGCATTGAGTATATGCGTGCGTGGGAAAGGGTACGGCAGCTTCAAGCTGAAGATGCTACTGTGCGCTCTAGCGTTTTCGCTACTAATCGCGGTGGTGCTTTAGTGCGGATTGAGGGTCTACGCGGCTTTATCCCTGGCTCTCACATTAGCACTCGGAAGCCGAAGGAAGATTTAGTGGGCGAAGAACTGCCACTGAAGTTTCTTGAAGTTGATGAAGAACGGAATCGCCTGGTACTGAGCCATCGCCGAGCGCTAGTTGAGCGTAAGATGAACCGCTTGGAGGTTGGCGAGGTGGTGATTGGTACCGTTCGCGGCATCAAGCCATATGGTGCTTTTATTGATATTGGGGGTGTCAGCGGTCTACTGCACATTTCCGAGATTTCTCATGATCACATTGATACCCCTCATAGCGTGTTCAACGTTAATGATGAGGTGAAGGTAATGATCATTGATCTGGACGCAGAGCGGGGTCGGATTTCGCTCTCTAC
>DATNQS010000294.1:0-3525 GCA_036703925.1 Candidatus Sericytochromatia bacterium | reverse complement strand
TATTCTAGCCAGACTGGTAGCACCACCTGATACTTCCGCTGAAACTGGAACAGGCGACGACGAATGCCTCGCAAGCCTCCCAGTGCTTCTTCGACTTCGCTGGAAAGGTCATAGCGTGTCCAGCTATCGGGTCGTGAAACTTCGGTGACCAGGGCAGCACAGGCAGTTGCCAGATGGTGTGGATCGAGGACGTTGAGTTCACCCGACATGAGCGCTAGACCGAGCCAGAGTTCGTTATCGCCGCGAATGGCAGCGGCTGCCTGCCCTAAGAGCGTCGGTGTTAAGTCATCCAGGCAACCAAAGTGTTGCAGAATTTCAATCAAATCAAGAAACTCTCGCCAGTGCTGCTGAGACTGTCGATCAAGCTTGCTTTTGCGATCAGCAATTTCTGTTTGCACTGCGCTGATACGCTTTTGCCGTTTGAGAATTGTAGGGCGATTGCCCCAGCTGTTCACAGGATGGGACTCAATTTGTCGCTGCACTCCTTCCATACGCTGAAGCTGCTCATACACTTCGGGCGCATCGTCCATCGGGGATGGTAGAGCGGGAATTTGGCGGGCGATGACGGCTGTTGCCTCGTTCCCGGATTTCATCTGTCCTGGTTTCAAGGGCAGCTCTGGCGGCGGAGCTAAATGATCGACACCGCTCAGTCGAGGAATTTCACCCCGTAGCCCCACAATATCGCCAACAGTAACAACATACCAGCGGTTGTTCTGCCCCAAGCAAATCAGGTAAGGAAACTGACCAGAACCAGGAATTTTCATCACGAGTGCGGCTGGCATCGGCTGGGCAACTGGCACATTGCTACCCTTAAGGCTCAGCACCGTGCCCGCGATCGCAAATGACAGCGCCACAGGCAAATCACCTGCCCGCAGTTCGTTTGCCTGATCTTGCAGAATTTTTAGCAGTCGGCGCTCTTCCTTCATGCGCTCTTGCAGCTTTTCATACTGTGCTAGCAGATCCCAGTCCACGGCTTCTAACTGCGATCGCAGTTGAGCAAGCTCGGCTTCTAAATGGGCGATCGCTTCCTGTTGGGGGCGCAGATACAGCGTCGAGAGGTATTGCCCAAAACTGCGTTCCACCAACTCTTGGGCTTCTTCCAGCGTATGGGTTTGCAGCAAATTCAGCACCATACCGTAGCTGGGTGTAAATTGGCTCACCAGTGGGTCTGCTCCCACAGTGGTTAAATATGCTGCCTCTTTTGCCCCTTCAAAGGGTGTTTGTACCGTCACTACGTGCCCCTGGCTATCCATCCCACGCCGTCCTGCCCGTCCTGCCATCTGCAAGAACTCAGAGGCGTTTAGAAGACGGTGCCCCAGATCGGTTCGCTTCGACAGGCTGGAAATCACTGTCGTTCGAGCAGGCATGTTGATACCTGCTGCCAGCGTTTCTGTGGCAAAGACGACCTTAATGAGACCCTGCTGGAAGAGTTCTTCTACCAGGCCTTTCCAGGCTGGCAAAATCCCTGCGTGATGTGCAGCAATCCCTTGATACAACGGCTCGATTTGTCCCACTCGTCCGGCATCGGGGTTCAACGCTAGAAACTCATCGATCTGTATACGTAACTGTGCGGCTTCTGCCTCATTCACCATTGACAGTGGTGCATCGCTAACGGTCGCCACTGCCTGGTCGCAGCCCCGCCGACTAAAGATGAAGTAGATCGCAGGCAGCATATCTTTTTGCCGTAGCTGACTGAGCACAAACGCTAGGTTTGGGCTTTCTTGCCGGGGTCCTCGCTTGTTGCCGTTGGGAGCACCTCTACCACCCTTCAGCTTGAGACGGGGGTTAAGGCGCTTCTCGCTATCGTCGAGTAGTGGGAACAGACCCTTGGGGTTGCAGAAGTGAAATTCGAGCGGGACAGGTCGAAAATCTGAATAGATTAGATCGGTAGGACCATGAACTTGATGAATCCAATCGGTCAACTGATCGCTATTGGCAACTGTGGCAGACAGTGCCACCAATTGAATTTCGGGTGGACAGTAAATAATGGACTCTTCCCAAACGGTGCCCCGTTGGCGATCGTTCATGTAGTGGCATTCGTCTAGCACGACTGCTTCCACACCCGTAAGGGAGGTGCCCACTTCCCCGATCGGTGTGCCGTAAAGCATATTGCGAAAGATTTCTGTCGTCATCACCAGAATGGGTGCATCCCGATTCACGGAAATATCGCCTGTCAGCAGTCCTACATTATCGTTGCCAAAAAGCTCTCGAAAATCGCGCAGTTTTTGGTTCGACAGTGCCTTCAGAGGTGTAGTGTAAAAGACTCGCCGACCCCGCTTGAGCGCCCGATAAATGGCGTATTCTCCAATGAGCGTTTTACCCGATCCGGTGGGGGCACAGACAACAACCGATCGCCCTGCTTCCAAGGCACTGATCGCCTGCTGTTGAAAATCATCCAGATCGAAGGGAAACAGAGTTTTCAGGTCTAGCCCTGACGCTAAAGGAGAAACAGTCACGCCCAAAAATCCTAACCGTGGTGGAGACAAAGCAACCGACGTTTTACGATCGTTCATCCATCATATATCTTGACCCTAAATCCACTCTCTTGGGTTGTGTCTTCATGGGGCTGCGCTCCTTGATTAAGCGCCACTTGCTTGCAGCGTGTAGCTGTTCCTGGCTCCAATATGTTTATGAAGTTAGCGCCTAGGAGCGCGGGTGTTACTGAAAGGAGATGCAACGAGTAACTTCAGACTTGATGCTTCTTCCTAAACAAGAAGAGACCGGGGATCGCCTCCTTCAAAGCCTTTTACGCTTTAAGCGTTCCTTTGTAAATAGCACTTGAGGGCAGATGGCAATCTGTCTGCTGTGGGCTATATTGTCAAAGGGTGAGTAGCGTTTGGTCAACACAGTCACAACACTTCTGCCTTAAAAGCAGTAAGCTAGTGGCTCAATGTGGTGATTCAAGCGCATTCAACGAGGCATCTTGCCCTTTGGCAGTCGGTGCTTCCTTAACCAACATCAGTGGGTAAGCCTAATTTGAGTTGACGCTGGACAGGAAACTGTGCCCGTTATGCAACTCAAGCGGAGGAACCAAATTTATTGGGGCTAATCTCGGTCATGCCGAGAGAGACACCTTCCAGTCTTAGCCCGGCAGCTAACTCCGTCGGCAGTGGGAGGAGTAACCCAAAACTATTGCTTCACCAGCTATGGTTATGGAGTCTCCTTGTGGGTAATAGTTGAGCGCCAGGCAAGCGTTACTGTACCCGTTACCTGACCCACCTCTCGTACACTTTATTCTTGAGAGGTTAAACCGTGAATATCTTATCAATGCTTGCGCGTCTGCAAGACACGTTAGGCTGCGCTGATCTCACTAAGCAAATGGTGCTAGTGCCAGCTACTTCATCGGAAGCGCGATCGACGAAAGAAATTAATCTACTGGTTGGCTACAATGGCTCTCCGCGTAGCCAGACAGCACTGGATCTAACTCTGTGGATTGCCCATCAGACGCGGTTGGCAACAGGTAAGCAGGTAGTTGTGCAGGTTGTCTATGTTGTCCCTTTGGAAGAGAAATGTCAACCCTTTTCT
>DATNQS010000293.1:0-4148 GCA_036703925.1 Candidatus Sericytochromatia bacterium | reverse complement strand
GACCTGGATTGCTATACGTTCAGCGTGGCAGGCACCGTAGGGCTATTGCTGTCTGACTTGTGGGCTTGGCATGATGGCACCACAACCAATCGAACTCATGCGATCGGCTTTGGGCGCGGTTTACAGGCGGTCAACATTTTACGCAACCAGGCTGAAGACCTGGAGCGTGGGGTCAGCTTTTTCCCCGAAGGTTGGGATTACGAAAGAATGTATGCCTACGCGCAGGGCAACTTGTCGCTTGCCGATGCGTACACCCACGCCTTGCCGCTCGGTCCAGCGCTCGATTTCTGCCAGATTCCCCTGGCTCTGGCGCACGCCACACTGGATGCGATGGCTCATGGTGAAGCTAAACTCAGCCGCACCAAAGTAATCGCTCTCGTTGAGCAGTTGACTAGCAGTTAAGTAAGGCAAGCTCTTTCTGGTATAGCATCACTATTGCTGTCATCACCTTAGGGGCACGGCGATTGCTCACGCCCCTACAAGCGTCGCCTTGACGCTAATTGCAACCTGGGAACGCAGTAGTGTGTTAATCGATCGCGGCTAACAGCTCATACAGCGTCACCAGGGCAGCATTATCCAAATCGCCTTTGCCTTGAGCGAGCAAGGCATCCATCATGCTCGTCACCTGGGCAGAGCCGAACAGCGGCACACCTGTTTCTCGCCCCGTTTGCAGAACAATATTCATATCTTTGCGATGGAGATCGAGCTTGAAGCCCGGTTGAAAATCGCCTTCCAGAATACGTTTGCCGTGAACGTCCAAAACGCGGCTTTGGGCAAACCCACCCATCAGCGCCTCGCGGACTCTGGCGACATCCACACCTGACTTCTTTGCCAGGGTGAGCGCTTCTGCAACGGCTTGAACAGTCAGCGCGACCACGATCTGGTTACAGGCTTTCGTCACCTGTCCCGCTCCAGCTTCCCCAATGTAGACAATGTTTTTGCCCATTGCTTGCAAGATTGGCAACGATCGCTGAAACGCAGGTTCATCGCCACCCACCATAATCGACAGCGTTCCCTGCTGTGCCCCAATATCCCCCCCTGAAACTGGGGCATCCAGTGCATCAGCTCCCTTCGCCTTTAGTGCTGTGTAGACCTTGCGGGCGGTTGCAGGGGCGATCGTAGACATATCGATATACAGCAAACCTGGTTTCGCTCCCTCAATAATGCCGTTGCTGCCCAGCGCTACTGCTTCCACGTCGGGAGAGTCCGACACGCAGCTAATCACTACATCAACCTGTTCAGCAACCGCTTTGGGTGAATCTGCCAGCACTGCCCCTTCTGCTGCCAGTGCTTCCATCGCAGGACGACTACGGTTATAAACCACTAGCGGATAGCCTGCCTTGAGTAAGTTTCGCGCCATCGGCTTGCCCATGATGCCGAGTCCGATAAAGCCAATGGGTTGCATAAGGAGTAGGGGTAAGGAGTAAGGGGATGGAGCAGGGGGAGTGGAGAGAAAAGAGAGACGTTTTGAGTAGCGTCAGCTTCAACGAAGCTACTGCGTGAACGCGTCGCGTTGCTAGCGAGTTTTGGGTTGTAAGAGAGCAGTGAGGACTGACTCGTCAAACATACAAGTCTGTTTCTGCTTTGCAGTCAGTGAAAAGAAGACATAACATTACTGGTCGTGTTTGCTCAAGCGCTGATAGACCGTTGCCAGAGCATTAGCCTCACCAACGTTGCCAGGGAAGAGAACGACGGGTAGAGCGGGAAACTGGGGATGATTGGAGGGGGTTCGTACCATTGAAACACCTGCAAGCACTTGCCCTAATAAACGAGCAGTCCTGAGTGCTAAACCGTTGCTGAGTGTGTCGTTGGAAGTGATGCCGCCTTTGCTGATGAGAAAGCCGATGTCGTCGGGTAAGTGACGAATGATATCCATAAGCAGGGCAGAAACAGCTTCACCAAAGTCCAGCCGGGTCTGTGTATCGTCAAAGGTGAGTTCTTGACGACTGGTGTAAACAACGGGGGTTTTGCCCGCAGCCTGAGCGGTGTTGGTCTGCTGCATCGCTTCGGCAAGCAGGGACGATCGCGCCTCTTCCGTTTTCTCTAACAACCGAGCCACTTCTAGCTCGACACCAACGATCCCTGGTTGTGCCAAAAGCTGTTCTAGTTGCTCAGTCGTCTTCTTGACGTGAGAGCCGACAATGATGGCTCCTGGCTTCCCGTGACGGACGTAGTTTGCCATCGCTTCGGGGGCGATCGGCTGGGGTGGTAAGGCTGCCAATGCCGTTAACAGGCTTGCTGCGCTGCGAAAGAGAAACCGTTTGCCCTGGGATGCTGCGGCGAGAACATCGGCAGCGAAACGATTCAAGTCATCCTGGGTTTCTGCATCCACCACACCGCAGTGGTTGTCGTGGAGTTGCAGCAAGCGATCGAGTACGCCAGCGCGAAGGTCTTCGAGCAAAAAACGCTCCACGCGATCGGCAGTCACCTTGCCACTAGTTTTCTCCTCGACATAGGCAGGCAAATAGCTGTGATGATAGCCAAACACTGAGTCACGCGCAAACTCGGTCTCATGCACGGGTGTATCCACCCCATTGACCTTAAGGTAATGCACACTCGCTCGCGTGGTGCGTCCACCCTCAAAAAAAGCAGGCGTGAGGAAATGGGCATCGAAAGGACCCAATTCCTCAGCAATGACATCCGTTTCGATCGGGTAATGTCCGCGTAGAGTAGAGTCCGATCGACTCACGACTAGAAAATCATGAATGGCTTCAAGGTCGATCGCTGCCTTCAAATTCTGGCAAACTTCCCGCGTTACTGCTGCCGCTTTTTCGGGTGTCAGTGCCCGTGTATTCGTCAGCACGAAAAAAATGGGAGCGTCGTCTGCCAAGCCCAACCGGAGGGTTTCCACATCCCACTGCATCAGCAACAGACAACTGTGAACCGTTTGCGATCCCGTTGGATCGTCGTCTAGAACAATGATTTTGGGTTGGGTCGTCATGGGTAGCGTGGCGGAATTTGCTGTTAGCTCATTATCACGCGAGATGGGTGAAGGGAATAGTGTGGGGAGTGTAGGGTGTAGGAGAAAAGGCTAAAAGCTGAAGCTGAGGGCTAACAATGACGATCGGCGTTTGGGTTTTGGGTGATCAGCTTTGGGCAGAGCAGGCAGCGTTGCAAAGCTGTTTTGATCAGCAAAAATCAACTCCGGTCATCTTGATTGAGTCGCTGGATCATGTGCAAGAGCGACCCTACCATTTGCAAAAGCTGGTGCTGGTGTGGTCAGCGATGCGTCATTTTGCTGAAGCACTGCGGCAGGCAGGTTGGATAGTCGCGTATGAGCAAGCGGATGATTTCTTAACGCCGCTCAAGAACTGGATTGAGACTCAGCAGATCACAGAACTGCGGGTGATGATGCCGAACGATCGCCCCTTTGCTCGTCTCATTGAATCATTACCCCTGCCTTGCACCGTTACGCTGGTTCCTAACAATCACTTTATCTGGAGCGAAGCCGACTTCAGGGAATGGGCGGGCGATCGCAAACGACTGGTGATGGAAGACTTCTACCGCGAAGGTCGTCGTCGCTGCAATCTTCTGATGGCAGGCAAGCAGCCTTTAGGTGGCCGCTGGAACTTTGACCAGGAAAATCGCAAGCCGCCCAAAGGCAAACTGACGCTGCCCGAAGCCCTCTGGTTTGCGCCGGATGCCATCACGCAGGATGTGATTGATTGGGTCAAGCAGGATGACCGCTTCAAAGCTAGCCAGCAGTATTGGCAAAGCGAGCCGTTTCAATGGGCAGTCACTCGCGATCAGGCGCTCCAGGTGCTGCACTTTTTCCTGACGATGCGCCTTTCTGATTTTGGTCCTTATCAGGATGCAATGGTGACGGGCGAAGTAACCATGTGGCACGCCATGCTGTCGCCTTATCTTAATCTTGGGCTGCTGCATCCGCTTGAAGTCATCGAAGCTGCTGAACAAGCGTACCTCGCTCATCAAGACACCTGGAGCCTTAGCAGTGTAGAAGGCTTCATTCGCCAGGTTTTATGCTGGCGCGAATATATGCACGGCATTTACAGCTACATGAGCGATGACTACCCAGAACGGAACTGGTTTCAGCACACTCAACCGCTCCCCGACTTTTACTGGACAGGCGACACACCCATGAATTGTCTGCATCAGATCCTCACACAGGTGAAGGAAACTGGCTATGC
>DATNQS010000292.1:0-8747 GCA_036703925.1 Candidatus Sericytochromatia bacterium | reverse complement strand
GCGGATGGGCAGGATATTTCAGCGTGTGGTTGCCATAGGGAATCCGAATGCGATCGATGTTGATCTTCGCGCTGGCACTCTTTCGCAGCAGCAGAATACTCTCATGAGCGCGTCCCCAATCGTGACCCAGATTTGCCTTGTTTTTGTAATGCCACACTAACCAACGGCAGGCTTGGAAGTATTGCAGAGAGGGACGCTTCAGGTCTGCCAGAATCTCAGAAAAACCCATAATGTAGAGACAACCAGACGGCTTGAGAATTCTTGCTGCCTGCTGAATCCACTGTATCGACCAGTCGATATAGTCAGCTTGCGAGGCGAAGGTGTCCCAGTCTGCTTTCTTAAGGTTGTAAGGTGGATCGGCAAAGACCAGATCAACGGATGCCTCGTCCAACGACGCTAACCATTGCAGCGAGTCGCCACAAAATAAAGTGCCGCTAGGAGTTTGATGGGCGATCGTAATGTCTTTGGTTAATGTCATGAGCAGCCTCAATTGCTCCACAAATTTGTTAGTGGCACTCAGTCTAAACCAAGTGTATGTTTCAAGGCTGTGTTAATTTCTGTGCTCAATAGTGAACCAATAAATAGTACGGGAAATGGCTGAAAGTATAATAGTTGCTAGATTGTCAGTCATTACAACTAAATTAGTTAACAGACCTGTTTGCTGCCCTTCTATGGAATCATTCGGCAGCCGACCTGCCAATCAGAGAGGAAGCACGCTGCGTTTACGCTCATTGCAGGCGAAGCGTATGGTCAGACATCGCCGATGCAGAGCAGGCGAAAAGCGATTGGCGGAAAGGACGCTTTGCGACTGTACCTGACGAAGCAGAATTTATTCCCCTCCCGGAGAAGCCGCTTCGCAAGCTAGAACAGCCGCTATAGGCGCATTGCTTAAGATTGCTTGAGTAAGATACGTTTAAGCCCTGGCTAGAGCGATCAAACACAGTTAAAATCTTTGCCTGTATGTCAGACATGGAGCGACCTTCTAGACCTTGAACATATCGGTATGACTTCACCACTCAGGTTGACCGTACGATCGCTCAAAGTTTCTCGGTCAAAGGCTTGGGGTTGGGTTAACGTAGCTGAGATGCAATGACAGTCAGGCTTATCCTCTGTTAGTTCAGCCGTCAGCCGAGAGTTTAGCCAGCGTAAAGATGTTGCAAGACAAAGAGCGTGCGCCCCGTAATCGAACGATCGATTTAAGTGAGGAAGAGCGAAGGGTCTACAAACAAAAGCTCGTTCAACTCAGCCAGCTCACTGAGTTAGAAGCCATTGTTAATTGTACGATTCATCAAGATTTGCTGACGGCTTTACGCTGGTTGCCAGAGCATTTTGTTGATTTGCTATTTCTTGATCCGCCCTACAACTTAGACAAAACGTTTAACGATAGCAGCTTCAAACGGAGAGATTTAGCTGGTTATACAGAGTGGCTAGACACCTATTTGCAGGGTCTTGAACCAATACTTAAACCAACTGCCTCCATCTATCTTTGTTCCGATTGGCGATCGTCACCCGCCGTTTTTGATGTCATCAAACATCGGTTTCAGGTGCGTAACCGCATCACGTGGGAACGCGAAAAGGGGCGTGGAGCCGCTCGAAATTGGAAGAATGCCTCAGAAGACATCTGGTTTTGTACAGTCTCTGATGCCTACACATTCAACGTTGAAGCCGTCAAGCTAAAGCGAAAAGTGATTGCTCCTTACAGAATGGCTGGCAAACCTAAAGATTGGGATCGTACGGATGCAGGCAACTTCCGCCTGACTCATCCCTCTAACCTGTGGACTGACCTGACGATTCCCTTCTGGTCAATGCCAGAAAACACTGATCATCCCACTCAAAAGCCTGAAAAATTGGTGGCAAAAATCATGCTTGCCAGTTCTAATCCAGGTGATGTTGTGTTCGATCCTTTTCTTGGCTCAGGCACCACGTCGGTTGTTGCGAAGAAGTTAGGTAGGCGTTACATCGGTGTGGAACTGGACGAACTATACTGTTGCTTGGCTGAAAAGCGCCTTGCGATCGCCGACACGGATGCCTCTATTCAGGGCTATGCTGATGGCGTTTTTTGGGAGCGCAACACGCTCCACAGACAAGGGCGTTGCCATGAGCAGCAATATGTTGCTCAACCCGCGACCGAAGCGCAAGCCTAGCAACAGTAGCTACATTTACAGATCATCAAAGGGGTTGAAAAAACGGGGCGGCGGAATTTCTCGCTCTTTGTTGCCAAGCTCAGAAGGCGGTCGATCGCTGCTCCATGCCCACCACACTTGCGTACATTGGCATTCGTAAAACTCTTGCCATTTGCGACGATGATCTTCGGTGTAGACGGGCGATCGCCGATTAATCCAGACCCGCGTTGCCGCCTTACTGGACGCTTGACAGGCAGGACAACAAAACTCTGAGGCGTGAACGGTCGCTTTAGTCCAATCAGGAGGAGTCAGTTCAAACGCTTCCATGCAGACAAATAAGGAGAAATATTGCTTCCATTATCAACCTTTTAACCCTCAACCTGCCCAATCACTAAAGGGTAGGCTTCGTAAGCCTCAACGGTGAGGGGCGATCGGTCGTGCCTCTGTCTATCTTCTGCCTCAACGATCGCGCTACTCAGATAAGTTTTGAAAAATAAGTGAAATTTAATGATTGAAGATGCGCTGAAGTCGTCTACCTTGGGTATGGTCTTACTGAAGCCTTAATTACAGAGCTCTAGACTTTTAGTGCCTAACGTTTCAGGCTGTAGTGCTATTTAGACGCTAGAGGTTGAATCAAACCCTGTGCCTCAGCCACACTACACTGCCGCAGACACCAACGGAATTACTGAAACCGCGATCAGAAGGAACACTCAATCTATGCCGCTTCTCAATATCATTTCGTTTCTCGGCATCTTTGGATTGTGCTTCATTGCGTGGCTCTTTTCGGAAAATCGCAGCTTGCGAGTGTTTCCTTGGCGTGTTGTGATTGCGGGTATTCTGCTTCAGCTTGTGTTGGGCGCATGTGTGTTTATTCTGCCGGGAACGCGAGATGCGCTTCAGGTCTTCAGTAATTTGCTGAATAGCGTGTTTGATGCCGCTGACACCGGGGCACGGTTCGTCTTTGGTCGAAACATCGTGCCTGTGCCAGGAACACCGCCTGATGTGAATTTGGGCTATATCTTTGCCTTTCGGGCACTGCCAACGGTGATTTTCTTCTCTGGTCTGATGGCGCTGCTCTATAACATTGGCGTGATTCAGCTAATCACCAACGTCTTTGCCAAAGTGTTCTATACCGTGATGCGGTTAAGTGGTGCAGAGGCCCTGAGCGGGGCTGCCAATATTTTTGTAGGCATTGAGGCGGCGATCGTAGTAAAGCCGTTTTTGCCGAAAATGACCCGTAGCGAACTGTGTGCCATTCTTGCTTGCTGCTTTGGCACGGCAGCATCGTCTACGCTGGCAATTTACGTCAGCTTTTTGAAGCCTGTGTTTCCCAATATTCTGGGGCATCTGGTGTCGGCATCGATTATGGCGATTCCTGCCTGTTTTGTCCTGTCCAAAATTTTGGTGCCAGAGACAGAAGTGCCTGTGACCGCAGGCGGCATCCCCGTAGAGGGGAAGCAGACAAAGGTACGCGATACGGCTGTACAACCTGCTGATGTCGCTGCTGATGCGGGCGATTTTCCTCGCACTCGCATTCAACTGGATGATGACAATGATGCGCCCGTTGTACCGCAGGAAACCGTTGGGGGTGAACCGATCGAACGTGTGAGTCCGCTGGATGCCGCGATCGTCGGTGCGTTGGATGGGGTCAAAATGGCTGTGGCGATCGCTGCTGTGCTGATTCTGATCCTCGGACTTGTTTCCTTAATCAATCAAATCTTTGGCGGACTGGCAGCGTTACCCAGTCCCATTGGCGATGTTTTCCAGGTGGTGACGCTAGCAAACATTCTGGGTGTGCTGTTCTTACCGCTGACCGCTCTCACCGGCGTTTCCCTGAATTGGGAAGAACTATGGCAATCCTCAGTCATCATTGGACGCAGATTGTTTGAAACTGCGATTCCGCCCTATCAGGCATTAGCGGCAGCAGCAGCATTACCTGAAGGTACGCGAGTCATCAGCGATCGTGCCGTTTTAATCGTGAGCTACGCACTATCGGGCTTTGCTCACCTCGCATCGGTAGGTATTTTTGTGGGCGGCACGATCGCCCTCATCCCCTCACGCCGCAAAGATATTTCTGAACTTGGTTGGAAAGCTCTGTTTATTGGCACTCTAGCAACGTTGATGATTGCTTGTGTAGCAGGTGTTTATGATACGGGCAATGCCAGCATTCTTGGTGAACAACAGTCCCCTTTGGTCAGCCCAACGCCGACTCCTACACCATTAACTGCCCCTACTGCCTCACCCACAACTACCGTGTCACCAACGTCGATCGCAGTACCCGCCAAGCCCTCCCCACGCGCTACACAGGCAGTCCCACAGCCTTCGCTTAAGCCAACCACGGCTCCACAGGTTAGAGTAACGCCTGTACCGTCTGCTAGCCCCAAGCCTACAGGTATAAGACAACCTGGGCAGTAAGCATTAGTCTCTTAACGGCGGCTTGGCACGTCGTATTTCATAAAGCAGGGTATAGAGCGCACGCACCTTATTTGAATGAGAATGCTATATACCCTTATAAAATAAGTAGCTGGGCGTAATTATTGATAAGATGCCTTTCGACTTCGCATTCGACTGAGCGCCCTTCGGCTTGAGCGCTTAGGTCGAAAGCTCACGCCAAAGTCTCAATACTCTTAGTCCTGTATATAAGCTATATAAGCGGCTTGAGCGTAGTCGAAACCCGGTCTCTAAGCGATGCTTAATTTAGCCCTTATAGAATAGAACGTGGCACATTCTCAAACTTCAAATTGCTCTAACGTAATGTTTAAGTAAATGGATCAGAAGCTTACTTCATTAAACTCTCGCAATGATCGGTCTACCTCTGAAGCCAAAACTATTTTTTGGTTAGTTGGTGTTAGTGCAGTTGTGCTTTTTCTTGCTAGTAGCACACGCCACATTCTGTTTCATTCGGCTGCGTTTGACCTGGGTTATTTTGATCAGGCTCTTTATTTGATTAGCCAGGGACAACCGCCGATCGTCTCTTTTTGGGGCTTCCATTTCTTAGGTGGACACGCAGATTGGATACTGTATCTACTAGCGCCACTCTACAAAATCTACCCAAGCGTTTATTGGCTCTTGGCTCTACAGGCGATCGCGCTTTCCTTAGGAGTCATACCAACCTGGCTGTTAGCCAGACAAGCCGGAGTTAAACCAGGACAGGCGATCGCGATCGCGGTGGTGTATCTACTCTATCCGTTAGTTTTTAACATTAACCTGTTTGATTTCCACCCTGAAGTGCTAGCGTTACCAGTGCTTTTAGCGGTCGTTTTAGCCGCACGCCAAAACCAACCACTCTGGTTTACATTGGGTACTCTTTTCATTTTGGGCTGTCGGGATGCACTCTCACTTACCGTTGCGGCAATGGGCGTATGGCTCTTACTGGTAGAAAGAAAACGGCTGTGTGGCGCGATCGCTCTTGGCACTGGAACGGCATGGTTTTTGCTGGCGACACAGGTTGTGATTCCGCACTTTAGACCGTTTGGAGTTGAAGCAGTCGCTCGGTATGCAGGGTTAGGCAACTCCGTTTTAGACATTGCTAAAAATATTTTTCTTCAGCCAAACTTAGTCTTAAATCGTCTCTTTTCACTGCCTAATTTAGAATATCTTTGCTTGCTATTCGTGCCTGTTCTCTGGGGGCTTTCGCTGAAGCATCTTGCACCGTTGCTAGCAGCAGTACCGCAACTGTCAATGAATTTACTCACAGTCTATCAACCGCAAAAAGATTTAGTTCATCAATATTCTGTACCGATTTTACCGTTTCTTCTGTTAGCGATCATGGCTGCTGTAGCAAATGATAAAAGCTGGATTCGGAATCAACGTGGCATGATTTTGTGGTCACTAATCGCCTTTTTAGCGTTAGCAAAGTATGACTTTTTCGCTGGGCGTTACCTGAAAAAGTTGGATACCTGGCAGGCAACACGAGAAGCGATCGCACAAATACAACCGGCAGCAAGCGTTTTGACCAGCGCTCAAATTGTGCCGCACTTAACGCATCGTCCCATAGTGCAATTCGAGCTTAACCACTTTAAAACTGTGGCATTGCATAATAATTTCGACTACGTTTTATTAGACACTCGCCACCCTGGTATGAGTTGTTCAAAGGAGTGCCTAACTACGTTGCTAGGCCAGTTTCAGCAGAGTGCAACCTATCAGCTAGCCTATCAGCGCGATGATGTTTATTTGTTTGTCCAACCTGTTGTTAAAAAGCCTGGGTGAGCACCAGCCTTAATCGGCGTTCATGCGACAATTCACACAGGTGAAGATATACAGCAACCGCTATGAACCCAGATTTTGAGATGCGTCGCCTTCTGGATGTCATGCCAGCCTCCGGCCGTATGGCGACAAAGCTTGTCAGTAAGCCTGAACAACGGGTCGTGGTAGACAGCACCTTTCCAATGCCCTGGGTGAGCGATCGCACGATTTGGATTAACTTTGACTTGTGGGATCGTCTCTCTCGACCACAGCGCGATCTGCTGATTCTCCGTACGGTGAGCTGGCTGACGGGTGTGAAGTGGTTTCGTCCCAGTCTTTACCAGGGTGTAGTGCTGGCAGGTATTGTCGGAGGCATTGTAGAACTGGTACAGGGCGATCCCGTTGGCATTATTGCAGCAAGCGGCTTGACTGCGATCGCAGGTGCCCAAATCTGGCGCGCCAACCGGAGTACCCAAACGGAGCTTGATGCGGATGAAGCTGCCCTTCGAGTTGCACAACGACGCGGTTACGAAGAACCAGAAGCCGCTCGTCACCTGTTGAGTGCCATCGAAGCGGTCGCTGAAATCGAAGGACGATCGCTCAATTTTATTGAACTCCTGCGATCGCAAAATCTCCGCTCGATCGCAGGAGTTTCACCCGTTGGAGTACCTGATCGTGCCCGACAAAGCTGAAAAGCGGAAGCCAAATTGTCTTGTCAGCACCTTATAGGTAACATTCCGACAGATAGAAACGACCTGTATCAGCCCCTATTACTCACCCTGATGAATCGTCTTCACCCATTTCAAACGTTTGGGGCGAATTGAAAGACGCATGGTTGTTACAGAAACCACAGGCAGCCAGTGAAACATATAGATCGTGCCAAAAACAGTATGGAATAACAGCCGCATCGAAGAAAGAAGCACAGTGCCTAGTTCAGCACGTTTGGCACGCAACCTTCCACTTTGAGCGAGTGGCTCTTGCTGTAAGTGCCTTGACTGCGATCGAATCTGACGCAACCCTGCCACTGTACCTAAAATAGACAACACCAGTGTTAAGGTTGTGAGCGGAGTCACCAACAGTGGACGATTGCGAAGTAACGACATCAGAAGATCTGGCACAATCGCGGTTGGCAGCAAATACTGAATCACCCAGAACATCAGTAGATCGATCGTTTTGCTCGTACCCATCTTGTTTCGCAAAATCGGTTGCCAGTAATCAAGATAGCGTTGGTAGCCGCCTTCAGCCCAACGGCTGCGTTGATGCCAGAGTGAGACTGCCTGCGTTACGCCCTCTTCTTCAACGGCTGGTAGCGCCATAAACTCCACATCCCACTGGTCAAGATGCAGACGAAACGTGAGATCTAGATCATCCGTAATCGTTGCTTCGTTCCAGCCACCGCAATGTTCTAGCGCCTCACGACGGACAAACTGACCATTACCACGCAGCTCACCAATGCCACCGATCGCAATCCGTTGCCGCTGATAGAACGAATCCAGCGCCATTTCTGCAACTTGACCGTACGTCCAACCATTCTCAAACCCGTTAGATATCGCCTTGCGAACCTGAACGGCACCCAATTCTTGGCGCTTAAAGAGTGGTAAAACTCGCCGCAGCATATCGTGTGACACCTGGGCATCGGCATCAAACACGGCAATAATCTCGCCTTTTGTCAACGGCAAGACCTGATTCAGTGCGCCCGACTTGCCACCGCCAGCATTGACTGGACGATAAAACACCCGTAGCTGCTGATACTGTTGCTCTAGCTGCTGTAGCAAGGCAGGAGTTTGGTCAGTGCTGTTGTCGTCGATCACCCAAAGTTCGTAACCACGGGTTGGATAATCCAGTGCACAGAGCGTCTTGACCAATCTGGCAATCACTGACGCTTCATTTTTCGCCGCCACAAGAATGGATACCAGCGGCAAGCCATCATCTGCCTCACCTAACAGTGGGGTTGGCATTGCCAGCGGACGAGCCAGAAAGATCCGTGCCGCCTGGATAACCATCAGAGCCGTTAAGCCAACGAAAACCCAATAGCCCCAGCTGACAAGGTGCAGCGCGATCGTGCCACTCCAAATGACAACCAGCGAAATTGCCGCTCTCCGCCGTCGGTTATCACCACGCTCAGGTTGACTTGATGCACTCTCCACTTCAGGGAGATCAGATAGATCGACAAACAACGAGTCAAGCGGTTCAAGCTCGCTGTAAGAATCGTTTTCGGGCCAGGAACTCTCCGGCATAAGTTACTTGATTCAACCACCAATATTTGTCTAAACCTTTGAAGAAGCTTGGAATGAGATAACACCAAACCGTGCAGCCTTCACACACGGATAGCTTACCTTGAGATTGCCGATAGTCTTCCACAACTTCGGACTGCTTGTACAGGTCATACAGTCGTCCTTCGATCGGCAAACCTGTTTGAGCAAAGTGATAGCAGGGCAA
>DATNQS010000291.1:0-2381 GCA_036703925.1 Candidatus Sericytochromatia bacterium | reverse complement strand
ACCTGTCAGGCTAAACGCCCGCACATCGGTAATTTTCACATCAATTAGTTTGCCTTTCGTCGCAGCAATATCGCCAGCAAAAAACGTGAGGCGGTTGCTGCGAGTGCGACCCATCACTTGAGCCGGGTCTTTGGTATTTTGTGCTTCGACAAGAATTTCTTCGGTGCGATCGCGATACCGTTCTGATCGTTCCATTGCTTTGGTTGAACCAAGACGATTGATCTGCTGGAGGCGATCGCTCTTCACGGCTTCACTCAGTTGGTTTTGCCACAGGGCAGCGGGCGTATTAGGACGGGGTGAATATGCCGCCGTATTAACCAGATCAAAGCTAATATCGTCAATGAGTTGCAGCGTTTGCTCAAACTGTTCTTCTGTTTCGCCAGGAAAACCCACGATCGCATCGGCGCTAATCGAGGCATCGGGCATCACTTGGCGAATGGCATCAATAATGCGGCGATATTTCTCCTGCGTATAGCCCCGCGCCATTGCTTTAAGAATTTCGTTGCTGCCCGACTGGAAGGGGATGTGGAAGTGTTCGCAGACTTTGGGCAACTCGGCACAGGCACGAATCAGGCGATCGGTAAAATAGCGGGGATGGCTGGTCGCAAACCGAATACGCTCAATGCCTGATACATCGTGGATGTAGTAAAGCAAGTCGGTCAGCGTATGCTGATGACGACCTTCGGGTGTGGAGCCAGGGAGATCGCGCCCATACGCATCAATGTTTTGCCCCAGCAGCGTAATTTCCTTAAAGCCTTGCTGCGCCAGCACCTCAATTTCAGCGCGAATTGCCTCTGGTGTGCGAGATTGTTCTACGCCACGGACGTTTGGCACCACACAATAGGTACAGCGTTCGTTACAGCCGTAGATGACATTCACCCAGGCAGTGACAGCGCTATCCCGTCGGGGCTTGGTAATGTCTTCCATAATGTGGAGCGGTTCGGTTGCCACAACCTGATTGCCGCTAAACACATCCTCCAGCAGATCTTGCAGACGATTGGCGTGTTGGGGACCCATGACCAGATCCAATTCCGGCACGCGGCGTAGAAGTTGTTCACCTTCTTGCTGTGCCACACAACCAGCCACAATTAAAGTCAAGTCCGGCTGCGTTTGCTTGCGCGCTGCTTGCTTGCCCAGATAGGAATACACCTTTTGTTCAGCATTGTCACGAATAGTACAGGTGTTATAGAGAATGAGGTCGGCATCGTCAGGCTGCTCTGCCCACTCAAAGCCCATTGTTTCTAAGATGCCTGCCATACGCTCAGAGTCGGCTTTGTTCATCTGGCAGCCGAAGGTAGTGATATGGTAGCGGCGAGAGACAGCGGTCATGAAAGGTAGGTTGAAGGGTCAGTCTTAGATCTTAGTTGAAAAAGATTTGAGTTGAAAAGATTCGAGTAAAGCCTTGAGGGGATGAGCGCCCCTCTTTCAACACAATCAATGATGCAAAACAGGGGCATAGTGTTGCTATACCCCTATCAAAGGTGAGTCAAAAAATTTTCTACCAATTCCTTTTGTGCACGCTAGGAGCCAAGATTCCCCCTTTCATCCCCTTATTAAGGGGATGAAAGGGGGAATCTCTAGCCAGCACTTTTTGAATTGGTATTACAAGATGCCTGTAACGCCCTACCTAAAGCTCAGAGCAACGGCTCTTGAGCTTTAGGGGATAAAGAGCAAGAGCGCTCTCGCTTACAGACCTGTTTCGCTATCATGTTCCACGTTGTTGGGGTCTACACCCATTGGCGCAACGATGTTACGGAACAGCGTAATCTGTTCATTAAACTCTAACCCTTTGATCTGAGTAAACAGAGCGTCCGCTTCGTCCGAAAGCTTGTAGTCAGACGGCATGGGGCTTACAGTGCCCGCCTCCATACCCTGAGCCAGCAGATACCAGAACAGTAACTTAGTGGTGTCACCGATCGCGCCATATTCCCGTGCAATCAGCGTATTTTTGTGACTAATCAAATCGCGCTGTAGCTGCAACTGCTCGTCATGCGGGAGATCTTTGACTTGATTAAACAGCCCTTCAGCAATAGTCGGAGAAACGGTGCTGGCTCCTGGTGCAGCCGGTGTAATAGATTTGCCCATCTCGGTGTAAATAAACCAAAACAGCGCAAGTTGCTGATCGACATCCAGGCTTTGAAAAGCACTTAGTTGTGCGCTGGCAGTGTTAGACGTGGTGTATGTCATAAAAACCTCATAATGCTGCCTGCAATGTAGCGAGGCTGCGATCGTCGTTACATCCACCGCAGACAGAGCCTTAGAACTCTACCAAAGACAGAGGCAAAGCCCACCTGCCTGGATAACCTTTACAGGTGAACTGACGCACAGTAGGAAACAACAATGGTGGAACGAACGCTGGAAGGCAAGGTTGCTGTCATTAC
>DATNQS010000290.1:0-6689 GCA_036703925.1 Candidatus Sericytochromatia bacterium | reverse complement strand
TGTTTGCACCCGTTGGAACAGTTAAACGACGCAAACTAGCTAGGTTTGAAACTGTTGCGCGTAAAACCGGGCATAACGCCCACTTTTGTCTAAGAGCTCGGCGTGAGTACCAGATTCAACGACCTGTCCTTGTTCAAGAACTAGGATGCGATCGGCGCGACGGACGGTGGCAAGACGGTGGGCAATGATGAAGACAGTGCGGTTCTGCATCAAGCGCTCTAGGGCTTCTTGCACCAGTGCTTCAGATTCGGAATCAAGGGCAGACGTAGCTTCGTCCAGGATCAGAATGCGTGGATTCAAAAGCACAGCACGGGCGATCGCCAGCCGTTGGCGCTGCCCCCCCGAAAGGTTAACACCACGCTCACCCAGCCAGGTTTGATAGCCCTGAGGAAATTCCACAATGAACTGATGTGCGTTGGCGATCTTGGCAGCGTTCTGAATGGTATCCAGGTCTAAATCAGCTTGCCCAAAGGCAATATTTTGAGCGATCGTGCCTGAAAAAAGAATCGTTTCCTGCGGCACAATGCCAATTTGACGGCGTAAGCTGCTGAGGATGACATCTTTAACATCAATACCATCCAGGAAAATGTGACCGCTTTGAGGGTCGTAAAAGCGGGGCAACAGGTTTGCTAGCGTCGTTTTGCCAGCACCAGAGGAGCCAACCAGGGCGATCGCCTCACCTGGGAGCGCCAGAAAGCTAAGATTTTTCAGCACTGGCTGATCAAGCTGGTAGCCAAAGCTCACGGCGCGGTACTCTACCTTGCCCGTCACGGTTGGTAGAGTGACAGCGCCAGCATGTTCAACCACTGTTGGCTGAATATCCAGTAATTCAAAAATGCGATCGAGTGAAGCTTCGCCTTGCTTAAATTCGTTGTAATTACTGGTAATCAGCGCAATCGGGTCAATGAGCATCACGACAGCCGTGAGATAGCTCACAAACTCGCCGCCTGTCAGGTTACCCTGCGAGACTTGCCAGCCGCCAAGCAATAGCAAAAACAGTAGGCTAAGAGACTCTAAAAAGCCTACTACAGGCATTTGAATGGCTTTGAGTTGCTCTGCCCGAAAGCGTGCCCGACGGTTGCGCTCTGCTTCACGACCGAAGCGATCGAGCATATAGTCTTCCGCAGCAAACGCTTGCACCAGACGCATACCGCTAAAGACTTCCACCAGCAGCGCCGACAAGTCTGAAACTCGGCTCTGGCTACGATAGGAGAGTTGACGCAATTGTTCGCCAAACCAGGTAATTAGCACTGCCATGAGCGGGGCAATCACTAGCGTTGCCAGCGTCAATTGCCAGTTGAGATAGACCATGTAGCCCAGCACCACAATCAGTTGCAACACGCAGGGCACAAATTGGTGAAAGACTTTGTTGACTACTTCGCCGATGCGATCGACTTCTTCCGTCAGTCGATAGGCAAGATCGCCACTCTGAGCTGTTTCAAAGTAGCTAAGACTAAGCCGTTGAAGGTGAGCATAAACGTGCTTTCGGAGATCAAGGGTGATTGCTAGTGCTGCCTTTGCCATCAGCGAATCCTGACCATACTGGGCAAGCTTCTGCACCAAAAAAACAATGGTGCTGATGCCCGCAAGTTGAGCGATCGCCAGAATTCTGCCCTGCCCAATCAACGCCGCCATTTGACCTGCTATCCATGCCAGCACAGGCCAAATTGCCGTAAAAACGAGGGTGCAGAGCAGTGCCTGAACGATCGTGCGACCATGCGGTCGAATGTAATCAAGAAGCTGCCAGTAGCGATCGCGTCCTTTCAAAGTCTGTTTAATGTGCTTTCTTAATAAAGGGGCAGTGCTGCTGAGACAGGCGATACAACGACAGTCACAAGAGCAATCGGGCGTTCAATACTGCTCGGCTGCTGAAATCACTTGCCTAAAAATCAATGCAGTAACGTCGTTCGAGCAAGTCAGGCAAAGCTGCCCATGAGCTTATGAGTCATGAAATTAGAGTAGTGCCCAACGCCTACCATGACTGGGACAAGCGATCGGCATACACCACCTCAGTAGAACAGTTTTTCCACCATGTTTGCCATAAAGTGATTGAGCTATAGTGCAGCTACTTTTTGTAAAAGAGTTAAAAGTCTCCCTTACACAATAGGAAACCATCAATAGTGACCCGCTGCATAGCCACCATTATCCCCTACAACAGCGCACATAAAAATCCCCTACGAAGAAGCTAAACGTTGAAAAGACCCCGCCCTAGCTTGACCCTAGCAGAGAGAAAGCTTACTCAAAAAAGTAAGTTTTCCGCTGGTCAGTAAAAGCTAATTAACCACTCCGATCCTGCATACACTGCCCTAGTAATGCGATGCTTGCCTCAAAGCACACCTCAAATTTTTGGGAGCCGAGCTACTGATACAGGTGACGTAATCTAAACCTAACTGTTTCAGCGGACAACCTTGCGCGTTTTGCGCCGGACGAGCCAAACAACCACTGCAATCAGTAGACCGAGCAAGACGATTTTGCTCACAGGTGCTAGATACACCTCTACCAACTCGTAATTGTTGCCCAGAAAATAACCCAGAGCCGTGAGCAACGTTACCCAGAGCGTAGTGCCGATGGTTGAATACAATAAAAAGAGCGCGATCGGCATCCGATTGATGCCTGCTGGCAGTGAGATCAACGTCCTCACACCCGGCACCAGACGGCAAAACAGTACCGTTTTCGCGCCATGCCGATTAAACCAACGGTTTGCCTTGTCAATATCTTTGCCAGAAAGCGTTAACCACTTACCATAGCGATCGGCGAGCCGCCGGAGCCGTGGTTCACCAATCAGTTTGCCAGCATAATACCAGGGCAGTGCGCCCAGCATAGTGCCAACAACACCCGCCAGAACCGCGAGAAAAAAGTTCAGTTTGCCTTGCGCAATCGTAAACCCTGCCAGCGGCATGATCAGTTCTGAAGGAATCGGGGGAAAGAGGTTCTCCAGAAACATCAGAAGCCCAATCCCCACATAGCCCAGGGATGTCATCGTATTCGTAATCCACTCGGTCATACAGCTATTCTCTAGATGGGCAACCAGCAGCCTAAGTAAGCGGAATTGCAGACGGTTCTTAGCATTGCGTTGCTAGAACGCTCTCGTTGCATATCCTAACCTCTGGCAGTTAAATGTCCTTAAATTTCGAAGCGCTTCAAAATAAACCGTACCTGGGCATAAAACTAGCTTGTGTCACTGTCTGTCTGTCACCATCCCCACCCTGTCGCGCCGCTGCGCTAGAAGCACAGGGGGAACTAGAGGAGGGATTTAATTATGTACGGCTATTTAGGAAACATCCCTTGCTTACTTCCTCCGTAAACGTTGACAGTTTCAAATTGCTGCAAGGATAATTTCTCTGATATTCACGTCAAAGTTGTATTGGTCAGGACAAAGCCACCGCAGCTTACTACGGTGGCATACAAAAGGTTACAGCTACCAAACTCAATGACGTTTGGGTTAAGCCTTCTTCAACCAGCTAAACATGGCGCGTAAGTCCTTGCCGACAGCCTCGATCGAGTGTTCTGCCTCGCGACGGCGCATGGCAGTAAACCCAGGCTTGCCCGATTGATTCTCCAGCACAAACTCGCGAGCAAACTGACCAGTCTGGATTTCGAGCAGAATCTTTCGCATCTCAGCACGAGTGTCATCGTTGACAATGCGAGGACCGCGCGTAAAGTCACCATACTCGGCGGTGTTGGAGATGCTGTCGCGCATTTTGGCTAGACCACCTTCCACGATCAAGTCCACAATGAGCTTGACTTCATGCAAACACTCAAAATAAGCAACCTCTGGCTGATAGCCTGCTTCTACCAGAGTTTCAAAGCCAGCTTTGATTAGCGCTGTCAAACCACCACAGAGAACGACCTGCTCCCCAAACAAATCGGTTTCGGTTTCTTCCCGAAAAGTCGTTTCGAGGATGCCTGCACGAGTGCCGCCGATGCCTTTGGCGTAAGCCATCGCCCGATCGCGTGCCTGTCCTGACGCATCTTGAAAAACGGCAAATAAAGCAGGTACCCCTTCACCCTGCTCATAGGTACGCCGCACCAGATGTCCGGGTCCCTTAGGCGCGACCATCACCACATCAACGTTGCTAGGAGGTACTACTTGCGCGAAGTGAATGTTGAACCCGTGGGCAAATGCCAACACCTTTCCTTCTGTCAGATGCGGTTCAATCTCATTTTTATAAACCGTTTTTTGCACTTCATCTGGCAGCAAAACCATGATGAAGTCAGCCAGTTTGGCTGCTTCCTCAACCGAATACACGGTTAACCCCGACTCCTTCGCTTTGATTGCCGATTTGCTACCGGGATACAGTCCCACAATCACATTGGCACCGCTATCCTTCAGGTTCAGCGCGTGGGCATGACCTTGAGAACCGTAGCCAATAATGGCGATCGTTCCGTTGAGCAAATCTAAGTTGGCATCCGCGTCGTAATACATCCGCGCCATAGTGGGAGTCTCCTTGCAAGGGTCGAGTTCTGTGCGAACTCAAAATTTTATCAGATCCCAGGAGAGTGAAGATAAAAGTGAGCAGGCAAAAGGTAAAAGTGAAGCGATCACTAGAGGGAAGAGAAAGTCGAGAGAGTGAAGCAGCCTTCAATCCTTTGCCTCTTCCGCAGAAACCGGGTTGCTTTAGGGAAAGATGCCCTTTAGTATCCCGATCGTAGCCAGCAGCCCAACTTAGCTCAATTCGACTTCAGCCTTCAGCCTTCCCCTTACTATTTGTTAATTTCTTGAATCTGAGCCGTGAAGTAGTCTTGCCGATACTTGAGCTGTCTTGCTAGACCTAAGCCCTGCTGGAACGCTGCCACTGCCTGCTGGTTTTGCTTGCGATCGCGCTGAATCTGTCCAATCTGGTCGTAGGCGTGCATCATGCCGTAGAGGTTGTAAGACTGCTGTTCAAGGCTGACCAGGTAGTCAAAAACTTTCAAGGCGGCATCCAGTCGATCGTTGGCACGGTAGAGCGCACCAAGCTTTTGTAGCGCTTCACTGGCATGGGCAAGCTGGAGCGCGGGTTGAGCAAGTTGATAGGCTGATTGGTAGTATTGCTCTGCCTGGTCAGGACGTGCCAAAAGCTGATAGTTATCGGCAATTTTGATTTTTAAGGCTGGGATGGAGAGCGGATCAGGCAAGGTTTCGTAAAGCGCGACGAGTTGCTGTTGGGCGGTAATTGCCTGTGCTGGCTGTTTTGCTTGCTCATAGCTATATGCCAGTCGTGTCAAATAGATGCTTTCGTTTTGGCGATCGCCCCTTGCCTTGGCTCTGCCTGATAATTCCTGGTAAGTGGCGGCAGCGTTGGGATAGTCAAGCCAGGTGAGATGTAGCTGCGCCAGCGTAATGAGCGCTTCGTCAGTCTGTTTTTCGTCACGACGTTGCTTTGCGTCAGTCACAATTTGGGTGTAGATCGCTACGGCTGGCTTTGGTAAACGCACCTGCTGATAAGCAACCCCCAGCGCTTGTAGCACAGCTAATCGTCCAGCACGATCGCTACTACTAAGAACGGCGCTTGTGGCACTGGTGTTGGAAGGTAGCGGCGTAGCAACAGGATCTAGGGGCACTGCATCGCCAGTTGCCGAAGTCGTGGTCATCGTGGCGGTGGGCAATTGGTGTTGCGCCAGAATGGCATCCAGGCGCTTGGTAATCCAACGGACATCCGGGGTTAAATTCTCTTTCCAAGCAACATCACCCACTCGTCCCAGTGCTTTAGTCTCCTCAATGGCACCCAGCGATCGCCGCAGACGGAGCTCCCGATACCACAGTGCAAAGGCACCAACCCGATCGCCCTGCTGCAACGTGGCAATAGCCTGATTATTCAAGTTGTCCAGTGCGGCAGTTAGCTGTTTGCGCTCTAACGCTGAAAGGGGACGCGGCACTGCCGTCTGTGGCAACAATGGATCAGGCGCTGTGCTTTCTAGCGGATTGGGCGGAAACTCGTCAGTTTTTTTTGGGGTAGCTGGCTTTGCTGCGGGTGGCTGAGTTGGAGGGGTTTTAACCTCTGGCAGCTGGTTTTGAGGTGGCTGCACATTAAGATTCTGATCCGGTAGCGGCTGCAAGGGAGGGTTTTGACCTGGTAGCGGCTGGAGATTCTGACCCGGTAGCGGCTGAAGGATTTGGCCTGGTAGCGGCTGCAAGGGAGGGTTTTGACCTTGTAGGGGTCTTAACTCCGTTGGTTGGGGTACAGGTTGCGCGATCGCCTTTGGCATCAGGTTTAAGAACAACAGAGGCAGCATCAGGTTTACTAGACGCAAGGAAGGCAGTGCTACACCCACACGTTTTTGCACTGCTGCTCCTCCGTCTCGCTGTTCCCATCGTTTCCATTCGTCGCTACGCCTTGACATGACCATTCCTCTAGAAAATCACCGCACCGAAAATTCTGCCAGGAAAACTTGCTTGTAAACAAGAGCTAATTTGTTTGCCGCCGTTTTGTACATACCTGTAAACTGCTCAAACTGCCCGTAGGGGCCAAGTTGCGAGCAAACCTATAGCGATCGCAGCCGATGAAAGCCGATAGTCTCCGTTATAGAGTGCCTATAGCTTTTGTGTCCACTTACCAACAATTGCATAGGCAGAGATGACATAATGAATTGCATTTGGCTGGCATATCATAAGCAGGCTTACAACCAATGGCTTGAGGCTATCAGTAAGATAGATACTTAGGCGCAGCGCCAAACCGCTTTGACAGCGGCAGAAAGGAAAAGCTGTA
>DATNQS010000289.1:0-4804 GCA_036703925.1 Candidatus Sericytochromatia bacterium | reverse complement strand
GTTTCGCCAGCGCAGAACTTTTTGAAGCCACCACCCGTACCAGAGATACCGACGGTTACTTTAGCGCCACCTTGCTTTTGAAAGGCTTCGGCAACCTTTTCGGTGATTGGGAAAACGGTGCTAGAACCATCAACCTTAACTACGGCTGGGCTTTGGGACTGAACGATCGGTGCTGCAAGACCAACAGTAGCGACTACCAGAGCCAGCGCACCCATAACTGTGAAGCGGTTGGGCTTGAACTTAACTGCCTTCGTCATCATATTCACTGCTCCATGTCGCTGAATTTCGGATGAAATTGGTATCAGCAATACAATACAATCCCAGGGTTAAGAGCCTAGAGTAAAAGATTATGAACAGATTAAAAATGTCAGTAAATAAATCAGGGAAAGATTAACCTTTAGTTAACCAAATTGCTGAGCTCAATCGCCCCTTTTACCCAGTGCTGCCACTTTAAGCGTTCAGCCTTCCAGCAAGTTTCAAACGACTCAATCACATTCTTGTTGAGGGGCGATGGGTGAATGGGTAGAGCGTCAGGCGCAAATGATGGAACGATTGCTGCTACGGGAACCGTCTAACAGCGATCGCTAGGAGCCAACTGCTGCCCTTAAACCATTACTGGCTTGTAATATAGTGGTGCCAGAGATTAAAAGTAATGGCAAGATGGTCTAGCTCCAGACAATGGACAACGGACAATGGATGACAGACGGATAGGGATGGTCGATCGAATCGGGAACGCAATCTGGGACAGAGGGCAGACGTTGAACAGGGGGCTTCTTTCCCTTCGCTCAACTCCTCAGACGCGCTATATGCAGTACTTTGCCACCGTAGGGTTGAGCCTTCTATGCAGCTTCAGTGCAGGGCGGGTAGAGGCGATTCCTGGTCAAACCCTTGATGAAGCAGTGGTTTGGATTCGGGCAAATTCGACGTTGAGACCCGTGCGTAGCGAAAGGCTTCTGGTACGCAAAAGCGATACGCCTGCTCAACGGTTTACGTTTTGGGCATCGCCGCTGCAAGTTGGTAGAGCCTCTCCAGGAGCAACAGGTGGCGTTATTCGCACCGAGGAAATTTCGTTTTTCGATATGCAGAATGGTGTCAGTCGCGATCGACTGCAAGAATCTTTGCGCGTCATCTACGGTCCAACCATTTATCAGGACTATACCCGAGCAAAACCGATTTATACCTATCCAGCAGCCCAAGCTAACGATGCTATGAATCGCAGATCTCTAATGTCTGCATTGCAGGGAGAACTCCGGGAAGGCGAGCAATACGCCTACTGGCTCGAAATTGCTCAACAGCAAAATGGCTTTCCCTACGTTGGTAAAATCACTATTTTTTTGAAAGATGACCTCTCGAAGCTAGAAGCCGAACTTCGCAAGCGATCCGGCTAGATATCTTGGATATCGATGATGACATTATCAACCGACGTTACTTAGTCAAGTAAAGCGTCCCCAAAATCACTATGTTCAGGCTCAGTACTGTCTAAAGCAGCATAGGGCGGCGATGTAAGAACGTCTGTCTTTGCGTCACGCTTGAGTTGAGAAAAGATGCGGTACTTATCTGGATCAAAAATATGAGACGCAGGCTGGGCTTCATCAACCTCCATCTTGATCAAGTTGTACTGCACATTTTCAGCATGAATCGCAAAGGCCACGTTGAACACTTCTAAGAAGTTCACGATCCAGGCGCATTCGTCCTCAGGATAGTTTTGGTAGTACTTGATCAGTCGAGCAATCCGCGCTTCTAAGTGAGTACGCGAATGCTTACAAATAAGAATGATTTTAAGGAGCGCCACTACTAAAGTAATAGGATTTCCCTGCGATAATAGCAGCACAAAGAGCTGAGAAGGGTCAGATTGATTCTCAGTTGTCAAATACTCAATCACTCGGTTACAGGTTCGCAGCATCAAAGCGTCTGTCACCAGTTCATCATTATGACTTTCGTAGAGCTGATTTAATTTATCAGTCAGCTTTGAACGTAACGTTTCAACAAATTCCTGATTTTCGACTGAGAAAATGAGGTACTGCTGAAGACTCTGCTTAAACTCTTTGTAAGGTAGATTTTGCGTTTGATTGACGAAAATATTGGCTAGATTGGCATAGCTAAACGGTCCTCGCTTTGCTACGATCGCTTTAATCAAGCGCAGTACTTCTTCGCCCAGTACAGTTGGGTTTTTAGGAGCATGCGTACTAGGAGTATTGCTCTGCGATCGTGCAATGTACATCGCCAGATCAAACTTGAAGCGATCTTTAAGCTGTTTTGATAAAGCTCTAGCTGCCTCTCGTTGTTCGATCGGGTTAGACAGATCAACATATTGGGGGACAAGCAGGTACGACGTATAACGTGAAACCCACGGACCCCGCTCTTTGTCGTCGTAACGCGAGACAAATAACTTTAATTCCTCGTAATCACCACTTTTGACAAACCCATTCAACCACAGACGTAACCGTTTTAAGGTTGGTGACGCTGTATTGCGGTGAATGGATGGGTCTGTAAAGACACGAATTAAGTCTTGAATTGGCTTGTAATTACGACTTGCATCCCAGTTGTTAACTAAAATGTAGCAGCAGCGCTTGAGTGTATTTCTAAACTCTTCCTCGTTATTAGAGAAAACAATTTCGTAAAGCGCCTGCATTGCATCACTATTGACAGAATCAACATGATGAATAAATAGGCGTTTAAACTCCAGCAAAACCTCTTCAGGTGGCCACTTCTTTACAATTTCTAGAAGAAAACTGTAAATTGCATCCTGAGCTTGCTGAATGTTTCGACTCAGCTTTTTCAATCTAATCGGTGGCTCATTTTGATGAGCATCATCTAGAGCTTCCCTGATCATCGTACATATGCAGGATTAACGATGGCTTTGATACGTGGAGCAAGAGAGCAGATAAAAAGCAATCAGCATCTTGATATAGCAGTCCCAAATCACTTGTGAGAGTGAAAGGCTTTGTAAGAGGGAGTTCCTGAGGAACCCTCTCTCACAATTCAAATAGGATCGCTATAGCCCTGGCTTTACAAATTTGCTCTCAAAACAGTGAGCTTCCAAGCTTGACCAGTGAAGAAAGCGAGAGTCTCAGTAATCATGCAGTCTTTGCCCACAGTATGGAGTGATAGGAAACGTCCAGAAAAGGTGATAATCTCTGCACGAGCTGATGATCCGCGTCACATGGTATGAGTTGTGCGTAAATGGTAGTACTTAGATCGACTAGGGACATGGGCATACGATCACACAACTGCGCTGACACAGTAGCTTATAGAGAATACAGCCCTAAAACACTGGCTAAAAACAGAAAGAAGCCTGTAGAAGGCTCTTTAAGTAGTCGATTTTTCCTTTTACGTCGAATTAGCAGCCTCATAACGCGATTACAGAACTGATTGCCTCGCCTGTCTAGACTATGTGCGGCTTAACGTTATTGCGCCACTACCACACTGAACTGATTTACTGTAGCGATACACCCCTAGTCTCTCAATGTATCTTAAGAGACTGGCTAAAGCTCAAAAATACAGAATTTGCACAAAAATAGCCGTTCAGTTGCTACAACCTTGGCTTGGGAGAGTACGAATACAGTAGAGAGAAAACAACTGCAAGCCGCTATAGAACTGGGAGCTCTATTGCTTTGTAAGGGGTGAAAGGCACTATTCAGTTTCGCGTCGCCAGTGCGATCGCACGAGCCGAATTTCGTCGTAGCCGTACATCTCACCGAGATGGTCACGAATGCCCGTCAACGAGTCGGGACCAACGGCATTAATAGCCTGCCAGATTTTGTCCTGGCGATCGCTTGGTACTAATTGATCCAACACGACTGGATAGCCCATATCCAGCAATTCTGCCAGATGGCTCATAATCGTGCTGAGGCGAAAGTTACGCTGTTCGGCAATGAGGACAGGTTTTAGCCCTTGCTGATGCAGTGCGAGCGTTTCCAATTGGGTGGTGGAGGCACGACCGGGTTGTGGCGTTGGTTCCAAGGACGGCGCAGGATCAGCGTCTGTCTGCAACGATAGCCCTCGTTCTTGTCGAAACGATCGCACCTCAGCGATAAAGCTGTCGCCGTACTGCGCTAATTTGCGGCTACCGACACCCGAAATTTTGGCGAATTGGGCAAGGGTTTGAGGCTGGAGGTTTGCCATCGATCGCAGGCTGGAGTTGGGAAACACCACGTAAGGTGGCACCGATTGTGCATCTGCCAGTCGCTTGCGGAGTTTTTGAAGACGATCGAACAATGCTTCTGTTTCAGCGGTATCGACTGCCGTTTCAGTAACGCTACGATCTGGTTTTGCCTGGTCAACGGCGATCGTGACGGTACGCTGTTTTTTCAGTACTTCCCAGCTCAGATCATTCAGTTGCAAGACCGAATAGCCGTCCGTCGTTTCATTTACCAAGCGTTGATGCAGGAGCGATCGACCCAACAAGCGCCACTCTTCCACACTGCGGTCTTTGCCAATGCCATAGGTGGACAGTTGATCGTGCCCCAACTTCAGCACCCGTTCATTTTTGGAACCACGGAGTACATCGATCGTATGGTTGATGCCAAAATGCTGCCCTTTTTGGGCAAAGCGAGCTACGCACGACAAAAACTTCTGTGCCTCTAGCGTCCAGTCTTCGATCGGCTTGGGATGGCAGCAGTTGTCGCAGGTGTCGCAGTTGCCAGGAAACGCTTCGCCAAAGTAGCCAAGCTGAATGGTGCGGCGGCATTCCATCGCTTCGGCATAGTTGATTACCCGCCGAAGTTGCTGCGTTGCAATCCGCTGTTCGTCTGCCAACGGTTCGCCCGTCAACGGATTGACTTTCTGAGCAATCAGGAACTCC
>DATNQS010000288.1:0-3549 GCA_036703925.1 Candidatus Sericytochromatia bacterium | reverse complement strand
GAAGCTCAGAAATGACCGCAGGGTATTGAGTTTATAAAGTGCTTGACCCAGGGGTGGGGTGCCAATCGTTTGTCGGATGGTAGCAAACCAGGGCTTTTGTTGACCCATCATGGTTGGCAACGGACCACGCCACGTTGGAGCAACCAGCACGATACGCGCCCAGAGTGTATCGATCGCGCCTGCCTCCATTACATAACCTGCCGCGTGTCCTGCTGCAATGACAGCGATCGCACACATCCCGTACAAACGACTGCAAAAGCTGATGATAGACCGCTGGTTGATAGGCGATCGCGGGACGAGCCGAATCACCAAACCCTAACCAATCCAGGGCAATGACTTGAAGCGGCTGACTGCAACACCTAGCTCCCTCGATAGGTGCTGTAAGACCAAGGCGAAGCCAACAGTGGCACATGATAGTGAGCCGTCGTATCGGCAATACCAAATTGAATCGGCACCTCGTTTAAGAACGGTGGCGTGGGCAGGTCTTGAAGATGTTGGGCAAAGTACTCTCCGACGCTGAAGACCAGTTCATAGACACCCGCTTGCAGCGTGCCATCGGTTAGCAGGGGGCGATCAGTTCGCCCATCGACATTGGTGATCACGGTTTTGAGTAAAGTTCTCTCACCCGATGGATCGATCGACCAAAGGGCGATCGTCAACCCCGCCGCCGGACAGCCACGAGCCGTATCGAGAATATGCGTTGTGAGTTTGCCAGACATAGGAGGGGAGTAGAGTGAGGCAGGAAATGTTTGGTTGCTTGAGCCTTTTAGCTGCTGACTGCTGACCGTTGGTAGCTGAGCGCTAATTTTCTTGTTTTTGTTGCTTTCGATACGTAGCGGATGAAACGGTGTGATTTTATGGGTAAATCATGGCTATACCGTGAGCTATTCAATTCAAGCGATCAGCGTGGCTCTTAAAGCGTTTCGTAGTGCGTTTCTTGACTTTGTTGATGATCCATTCTATGCATCTGAGGCAGACAGCGTTCGTTACTTTGCAGATGGGTTGCTGGTTTTAGAAGACGGCAAAGTTAAAGCACTAGGGGCTTACGAGAATCTGCATGAAATTTATGCGGACGTTCCTGTGACAACTTATCCCGATCGGCTGATTCTGCCAGGGTTTATTGATACGCACATTCACTTTCCGCAAACGGAGATGATTGCCGCCTTTGGAGAACAACTGCTGACATGGTTAAGCAAGTACACCTTTCCCACGGAAGGCAAGTTTAAAGACAAAGCCTATGCTCAGGAGATTGCGTCTTTTTTCTTAGATGAATTGCTGAAGCATGGCACCACAACGGCTCTGGTGTTTGCTGCGGTGTATCCCCAGTCAGTGGATGCGTTTTTTGAGGAAGCGAGTCGTCGGCATCTACGCATGATTGCAGGCAAGGTGTTGATGGATCGCCATGCGCCCGATTTTTTGACCGATACGCCCGAAACTGCCTATGCAGAAAGCAAGCAATTAATTGAGAAATGGCACAAGCACGATCGCCTGTTGTATGCGATTACGCCTCGCTTTGCCGTGACCTCCAGCGACGAGCAACTGCGGCTAGCGGGTAAGCTACTGGCGGAGTTTCCTGATGTCTATCTGCACACTCACCTCTCGGAGACTGTGCAGGAAGTGGCGCTAGTGGCATCACTGTTTCCGGAGAGTGATGGCTATCTGGATGTGTACGATCGCGCTGGGCTGGTCGGCTCTAAATCGGTCTTTGCTCATGGGATCCACCTAACGGAGGCAGAATTTCAGCGCTTGTCGGAGGCACAAGCGGCGATCGCGTTTTGCCCAACGTCTAACCTTTTCTTGGGGAGTGGACTGTTTAACCTTACAAAAGCAAAGTCGGCGGACACTCCGATTAAGGTCGGCTTGGGAACGGATGTTGGCGGCGGTACGAGCTTTTCAATGCTGGAGACAGCCAGTGAAGCGTACAAAGTCACGCAACTGCGGGGGGAAATTCTCTCCGCTTTCCAAGCGTTGTTTTTGGCAACATTGGGGGGCGCAAGGGCGCTGTCGTTAGAGGACACGTTGGGCAATTTTGAGCCAGGTAAAGAAGCTGATTTCGTAGTGCTTGACCCCAGAGCCACACCCCTGATGGCACGGCGTAATGCGACGGCAAGCGCAACTTCCCTAGCGGAACTGGCTGATCAAGCCTTCGCCACAATCATCTTGGGGGACGATCGCGCTGTTCATGCTACTTACGTCATGGGCGAACTAGCTTATAAGAACAAGGCATATGAGCCGGTTGTAGCTTAACAGAGGAAGAGAGAATGGTTAATGATCCAGTTGTGATCAACGATTGGCATCCAGTAGCGCGATCGCAGGATGTACAGGCAGGCGCACTGTTGCCCGTCCATTTGCTAGAAGAAGATCTGGTGCTATGGCGATCGAGTGACCAACTCCATGCCTGCCGGGATTTGTGTGCCCATCGGGGGACACGGCTTTCCAGCGGACAGGTGACGGATGGTACATTGATTTGCCCCTATCATGGCTGGGCATACAACGGTGAAGGGCAATGCGTCCACATTCCAGCGCACCCTGGGCAAACGATCCCCAAACGCGCTCAGGTGAAGACTTATCATGTGCAAGAGCGCTATAACCTGATTTGGGTGGCGCTTGGTGAACCAGCGCAGGACGTGCCCGCTTTTCCTGAATGGGATGATCCCACCTACCGTAAACTGCTGTGTGGACCCTATGGTGCCTTTGATCTGTGCGGCTTACGAGCGATCGAGAACTTTCTCGATGTCGCTCACTTTCCGTTCATCCATGAGGGCATTTTGGGTGATGCTGCCTATCCAGCGATCGAGGATTATGGCACGACGATCGAGCCGGATGGCGTGCTTTCTAAAGGCGTCAGCGTCTATCAACCCGATCCCTACGGCACTGGTCAGGGCGATGTGGTTGCCTATACCTATCGTGCGCTTCGACCCTTCACAGCCTATCTAGCAAAAGAGTCCGAGGGTACTCGTTTTTCGATTCTCTTCTGCGTCACACCGCACACTGCCCTTAAAAGTACGCTCTGGATGTGGATGGCGCTGAATTATGACTATGAAACGCCTGCCGCTGACCTCATTGCATGGCAAGAAAAAATTCTGAACCAGGACATTCCAATCATTCAGGCGCAACAACCACCACTGCTGCCGCTTTATGCCCAGACTGATTTGCTGCTGAATAGCGATCGCTCCCTGATTGTTTACCGCAAATGGCTACAGGAGATGGGCTTACGCTTTGGCACGGTTGGTGCGTGAACGCTCGACTTTTGGCACTAGAGATAGACTAGAGATCAAGCCTAAAGAGCCATCACCGAGGCTGAGATAAGTATCTGGAAAGGAAAGATTATCTTGTATAAGCCTTAACTGTTGCTGCCCCCACGCTGTCATGATGTACCACTGGCTCACGCATCTTAACGCTATACCTTTCTTGCCAAGTGCTTTTCTCAGTCAGCCTGGAGTCTCTGTCCTGTAAACTTTTCTATGCAGTCAGTATCAATCCCAACCGCAGAAGTGGCAGAGCGAGAGTAACCTTAGCGATTAACGTTAACCTGCGCCTTTAAACGCT
>DATNQS010000287.1:0-1975 GCA_036703925.1 Candidatus Sericytochromatia bacterium | reverse complement strand
CTAATGACTTCTGACTTCTGCCTCCGGTTCATGCTTTACTAATGCCTTAACTCATGGGTTTTCTCACTATCCTTTTGCCCCTATCATGACATTTACCCTTAACCAGCAAATTCAGCAGTTTTACGATGCCTCCTCCGGTCTGTGGGAGCAGATCTGGGGTGAGCATATGCATCATGGCTATTATGGTGCTGATGGTCGTCAACCCAAGGAGCGGCGGCAAGCCCAGATTGACCTGATCGAAGAACTGCTTCAGTGGGCACAGGTTGAGCGACCAGAGAAAATTTTGGATGTGGGCTGCGGTATTGGTGGCAGTTCGCTTTACTTGGCGGAGAAATTTAACGCGAATGTGACGGGCGTTACCCTCAGCCCAGTGCAGGCAGGTCGGGCAACAGAACGGGCTAAAAGCGCAGGTATGGCAGGGAAGGGGGCGGGAACAGGCGCGATCGCCCAGTTCCAGGTTGCCGACGCGCTCAATCTGCCCTTTGCCGATCAATCGTTTGACTTCATCTGGTCGCTCGAAAGCGGCGAACATATGCCTGACAAAGCTAAGTTTATGCAAGAGTGCTACCGAGTGCTGAAACCGGGCGGTACGTTTTTGATGGTGACGTGGTGTCATCGCCCCATCGATCGCCAACCGTTGACAGCCGACGAGCAGAAGCACCTGGCCGATATCTATCGCGTCTATTGCCTGCCCTACGTGCTATCGCTACCAGAATACGAGGCGATCGCCCATACCCTCAACTTTCAGCAGATTCGCACTGCCGATTGGTCTACAGCCGTAGCACCGTTCTGGGACGTAGTGATTGACTCCACCTTCAATTTTGAGGCGATCGTCGGTCTACTCACATCTGGTTGGACAACGATTCAAGCCGCGCTCTCCCTCGGTCTTATGCAGCGTGGGTATCAAAGTGGGCTAGTCCGTTTTGGGCTACTCTATGCAACGCGATAGCAACCTTTTGGCGCTGCATCCCACTTTTGAAGACATAATTTGTCAAGACTTGTGCTTAACACGGGTGAAACAACGACCCCTTCACCCTGGAACGATCGCTCTATCACACTTGCACTCAGCTTTAGCACTGTTCCCTACCACCATTCGAGAGCCATTAGCCCATGCCGTTGTCATCACCAAAAAAAATCCTCGTTGTCCTCAATGGCAAAGGAGGCGTTGGTAAGACAACCACTGCAATCAACTTAGCAGCAGCACTGGCGGCAAACCAGCGCGTCTTGCTGGTCGATGCTGATCCACAAGGGTCAGCGACCTGGTGGTTTAAGCATGGCAATCATCCCATGGGTTTTGATCTCAGGCAGGAGACCCAGCCAGCAGCACTTACCACCCTACGTGACGGAGGAGACTACGATCTGATGGTCGTTGATACACCTCCGGCTCTGGCTTCAGAAGGATTGGCAGCCGTCCTTCCCGTAGCAGACTACATGATTCTGCCGACCCCGCCCGCACCAATGGACTTAGCGGCTTTAATTGAGACGGTACGGACAACAGTGACGCCAAGAGGCATTGCCCATCGGGTGCTACTCACACGAGTCGATCCTCGCAGCATCAACGAAGCAGTAGAAGCCCAACGCACGCTAAAAGAACTTGGTATTCCAGCCTGCACTACGTTCATTCGTGCCTACAAAGCTCACGAACGGGCGGCTTTAGAAGGACTACCGATTGCGCTGTGGAAAGGCAAAAATGCACGTGAAGCTGAGGCTGATTATCATCGTGTTGCTAAAGAGATTCAGCGCGATTGGCAACAGTAAACCAGCCGTGAAAGATTAAAGGCAGAAAGTTCACAGTACAGTTTCGTTGACAAATGGCAGTATGGTTTGTAGAAGTGCTGAAACAGAACTCGGCACCGCGTTACCTGAGAGGGTATCGATTTAAAGTATTAGTGATGCATGGGGAACGGAGGACGCATGGCTAGGAGACGATTGTCAGATTTATTGCGCGAAGAAGCAAATAAACCCTCAGAGGAGG
>DATNQS010000286.1:0-2660 GCA_036703925.1 Candidatus Sericytochromatia bacterium | reverse complement strand
GTGTAATGAAAGGCAGTAGCGAGCGTAGTCGTATACGTTCCAGCGGGACACCTGGAGATTTATTTTATCTTTCAAGAGATAAAATGCGTTTTTTATATGACTATTTGTATGCTCAAAAAAATAGCCAGGAAGATGTTAAGTAATTTTAATCAAACGTTAATAATCACAACCAAGCTGTTGTTTTTTGATGTGCAAGTACAGCATACTTAACCTCAAATCGAGTCAAGACTTAGCCATGCTTCTGGATTAGTCTGCCATTGGTTTAGATCTGCTTAAACGATGGCTTAATCATGCCTTGAGTCGATCAGCTGTAAGCGTCATTTCGACGCAGCTGGGTGTTTTAAATTTCATAAGTTTGGATATATAGAATGGCATTCTCAGTTGAATCGACTGCGGCTAATTTTCAGCGCCCTGGTACTATCATCTCTCCCTCATCAGCAAGGATGGCAAAAGTTCCCCCAGCAAAAGTTTCGTCTCTAGCGGCATTGTGGGCAAAAAATTACATCATTTCTGTCACTACACGGGATGAAGCCGAACGGCTGCGAAAAAGTGCTGATCTAGCAGAGATTACATCGCAAGAAGGGCGTGTTCGCACGGCAAAGCATCTACAGCACAACCTGAAGTTAGCAAGTGCTCAAGCCTGGTCTTTGACTGAGAATCTACTGTCTGAGGAAGTACGCCGTCATGGCATTGACCTGAATGTGATTAATCCCTGGCAAATTGCCGCAGATTCTCATGCCTTGTTTCAGAAGGCGCTAGATGCCTATGGCGATCGCATAACGCCCCAACGGCTATCCATTATTATAGGCAGTGAGTTTGGGCGCGTGCGGCAGAAGTATACGGCTGATGATCCACGGGCGATCGGCTTTGTGAGTATGCAGTTTCACTACACGGGACAAACGCTGCTCGATAGCCTCTCATCCGCAGAACGGCTCCTTCTAGAACCATACTTTAAAGTGATGGATGACCACCTCTATATGCCGCTTCGGGCTGCGTATGAGGCAGCAGCGAACCATCCATCTACATCTCCCGCACTACGAGCTGTACAGCATTTACTGCCCATCAGTACCCGTGTTGCCCAGGAAGTCTGTAAGCAGGTGAGCCGTCAGCATCCTAGCTACGAAACCTACAGCGGGTCACTCAGCGCCCCACAAGTGAGAACATCAAGCATCCGCGATGTCGAGATGTTTCAGGTCTATCTGTGCCTCTGTGTACTGGAAGATAGCCTTCAGTCGGTACAGCATGAATTATTTCCCCTCTGCGCGATGCTTTATCCACGCCTCCAAGTTAGCTGGCGCTTAGTGCAAGAGATGCTGCAAGCGATCGGCTGGGAGATGCACGATCGTCTAACGCCGCATGATGTGGCTGTGTTTCTACCCTATCTAGGCGCGCTTACAGAAATGTTTTCTAATGAGGTGTTTCAAAGCGCTTAATTGTTGTGAATGGTTGGTTGGCAGCAAAGCAATGATGCCATACCAATCATCCATACGATGTTTCAGCAGATCTCAGGCTAGAAGCGAAGTCTGCCTTCAGTCAGTAGTTTGAAGCCTGAAACCAGTGCCGTAAACGCGATCAGGAAGTTCCAAAGGCTCGTCGGCTTTAGCATGATGCCCCCGCTAAGAAAGACGAGCACAACGCCAAAAATTAATAAGACCCAGCCAAATTTGCCTGTTTGACGAGGGAAAACGAGAAGCGAAATGACACCCCCCATAAGTGCTAGCACTGAGCCTTGGGCTGGTAGGCTACGCCAGAAGTAGGGAGAGTAAGAGGTCGAAAACATGATGTTTTGACCGAGAAAATACAGACCCGCGAGTAAGAGCACAATGCCAAACAGTTGACTCATAGATTCAAGCTCTGTCCAAAGTAATGTCAGTATTCCCTACTGAGATTAAAGATCACGACAGAAAGCGGCGATTCCGGAGGCTGCCTAGTCTATATCTGACATTGATAGTGCTAGTTGGTAGATCTGACGGCGAGGCAGAGCAGTTTGTTGTGCAAGTTGACGGCTAGCATCCGATCGCGAGAGTCCTTGCTCTAAAAGGTGTCGCAGTTCCATTTTCAGTGCTGCTTCAGACAGCACCAGTTGGGTTGCGGCGGCTCCTGCTACAACAACTGTAAATTCGCCCTGCGGTTCGCGGGTGCTGTAGTGGGCGATCGCTGCCTCAACGGTGCCACGCCAGATTTCCTCATACCGTTTGGTCAATTCTCGCGCTAGTACAATTTGACGGTCTGCTCCCAAGAGGAGAAAGTCTTGCAGCGTTTGGCGCAGTCGATGGGGCGCTTCGTAGAAAACTAACGTGCGGGACTCAGTTTGCAATACTTCTAGATGAGCGCGACGTGCCTGAGGCTTGGCAGGTAAGAAGCCTTCAAAAATGAAGCGATCGCACGGCAAACCAGAGGCAACCAGAGCAGCGATTGCGGCACTTGCACCCGGTAGCGGCACCACAACGATGTCTGCCTCTGCACACCCTTTCACCAGTTCATAACCAGGGTCGGAAATTCCTGGCATTCCGGCATCGGTGACAAGGGCGATCGTCGTGCCCTGTTGCAGCCGCTCTAATAGTTCTGCCGTGCGACTATGACGATTGTGGTCGTGGTAGCTAATCTGAGGCGTTGTAATCTGAAAATGGTGCAGCAGCTTTCCTGTATGGCGTGTATCT
>DATNQS010000285.1:0-3754 GCA_036703925.1 Candidatus Sericytochromatia bacterium | reverse complement strand
TAGATTAAATGGTGCCGCATCAGTGAGTGCAGTAGCCCATGCCTTTACCCCTTTAGAGCCGCAATGTAGTGATCAACAGGAGCAGTCATTAAACAGACTGTGCGACTACAGCGAAGGCATTTGAGGAATATGAGCCTCAGTTTCAACCAATAGTTTACCGGCTTGAATTGCCATACGTTTAATTTTGATTGCCATGCCTTCAATCTCGATGTAGGGCTGCTCTAACAGTTCCTTAAAGGTTTGCATCAGGGCGATCGTGAACTCGAGCGAAAGTGCTTTTCCAGGTTCACAAACGAATGATTCTAAGCGCACAGGCTGCTCATCAGTACGGGGCAGAATCACTACTGCAAACCCAACCTGCCGCACCGTTTCCCGCTCATGCAGCAGGGCAGTACCCTCCAGCCCAATCTTGCCATCAGCCGGTAATGTCACTGCAATTGGTTGCCCTAGTTCTACAGTAACGGGTTCTCCTTCCACATTGAGCTTTAACGAAGGTAAGCGCTGGATGACGGCTTCTGCCTGCATCGCTCGGTTCAAATCAGCTTCTGTCAACGCGATCTGAGCCGTTGCATCGAGCGGTTGGTCTAGCTCTAGATGCCCCAGCAGAATACTAAGCGGGTTAAACGAAAGGCGATTGGTCTGTACCGCCATCGCTTCCACCCGAACATCCTGCACCACAACTCCCCGCCCATTGATAGAGACAGAATCTGCCTTACCTTGAGCGGCTTTCAAGACATCCGTGCTCACATTAAGGCTTAAGTCTTCTGCCTCTTCTAGCTGGCTAGACAAAGCTGCTTGAGCAGCCTGCGAAATGACCTGTTCATCTAAGCGGGGTTCTTTCGACATAGCTCTTAGCTTTTAGCACTTCAGTACTAATAGCCTAACGGCTGCTAGAAAACCATAAATCTATAGCACGGCAGACATCGAGCGCAATGAATCTAGCGTAATGAACGTCCAGCGAGATCGAAGCGATCGAACCTATTAAACGTGCCTCTAACAAGGGGATCGCGATCGCAACTTCCAGTTCACCAGCGCGTGTAATAGGTCAAAGAACAAAATGAAGCCTCTTTCGATCGAGCCATTTAAGCAGCCTGAAACTCGCTCACAGTTGGCTCTTTGGAAAGAGGAAACAATACCTTTTGCTTCATTAGGCTATGCCTGTACATTCGTTCCTCACACAACAGATTATGACGAGCAAGCAAGACTCTAAGAGCCAGCAAAGTGCTTCTAAGGAAACCGAACAAAAGCACCAACAAAGCGGTGCCGCTTCTAAGGCGGTTGCCCCTGATCAAGGTTCTAGCGACGACACGCAAGCACTTGACTCTTTACTGGAAACGCTGGGTGGTGATCTGACATCGATCGACACCGAGGCGGCTCTCGGCGCGATCGACGAGTGGCACGCTACCTTGAACAAATCTAAAGAGCCAGCGATCAAGGAACTTGCTCATGGACTGAAAGAACTGAAGCAACTCCTGAAAGGCGGTAAGGCGACAGGGCATGAGATTGGTGAAGTGTTGTCCCACGTTGGCGACCAAACCAGCGACATTGCTGCTGAAGCAGACAAAGGCATGAAGACTTCGCTTCAGAAGCTGGGTAAGCAGTTGTCTAAAGCAGGGCAAGCAATTGGCAAAGCCGAAGATAAGGAAGCGGCTGAACAAATCGAGTCGTTGAGCGAAACGCTAGAAGGTGATTTGACTAAGGTCGATACCGACACGGCTATTGGGGCGATCGATCATTGGTACGGCTTACTGCATAAGTCTGACAACGAGAGCTTGCAAGAGATTGCCAATGGGTTGAAGGAACTGAAGCAAACCCTCAAGCGCAAGACTGCTAATGCGTCTGACATTGCCGAAGTCATGACAAAGATTGGGGAACAAACCACCGAAGCAGCTTCCAACGCACATCGCGGTCTCAAAGGTCCCATCCAGAAATTTGGTAAATTACTCAGCAAAACAGGCAAGTCGCTAGGCTAAGGCTGACTTGACAAACCTGAGAAACCTCTAGAAAAGGTTGTCTGAGTGCAACACAACCGTAAGGACAAAAAGCTTTTTGCCTCTTATAGTTGGTAGCCTACTTCCAGCAAGCATTACCGTACTAGATCCAATTTGACACCTTTACGCTTGAACCTGGAGCTTGAACCTGAAGAGGCTTTTTGCTCAAGAGGGATGTGCCAAGTTGGGTCTGGTTCTTCGCATTTAGTGACAAACACTCTGTAGTAGGACTTACGTAAAGATCCCCGACTTCTATGATGGGAGAGGCTTTTATCGCTTTTAAACAGAAGTCGGGGATCTAAACACTTTAGGCGTAAGTCCTATGTAGAGAAATCACCTCAACCTTCGTATTCACTGTCAATTTCAATCTCTAGCGTCTCTTCATCAATACGCACGTAAAGAATATTTGGTCGGCAGCAAACCTGGCAGTCTTCCACATACGACTGCTGATTGCCACCGCTGATATCTACAAAGGTTGTGTTTTCCTCACCACAGTAAGCACAGTGGTATTCTGCCGTATTCTGCATCCCATCCCTCCTAAACCCATACCCTATACCCTACGGCAACATTGCCAGCGTCTCCGTCGGTTGCTTAAAGTGTTCCCTTGCGCTTGCCAGATGCTTAAGCAATGTTGCTTGGGGGAGAGGGCCTTGTAAATGGCTCCAGGGTAGCACTTGCTCCGGTTGCCACTGAGCGTAAACGTAGAAATCTAGATTGGGAAGTTTGCCCCGCAGCTCTTTGAAGGCACGACGGTAGCTGCCCAGTGAATCGCCATAGTGTCGGGTCAATTCAAGAAACTGTGACAGACGACGATCGCCCCTCGAAAGCAGCGTTTGAATGACCGACCAGTTGTAACTTTCGGGACGAAACTCAATGCCTTGTGGACGCAATTGCTTTTGCAATAATTGCAGCCGTTTTTCAGCCTGGGTGTTCACGCCAAACCATTGAAATGGGGTGTGCGCTTTGGGTACAAAGGTGCTGCATCCAAACGTTAGGCGCAAACCTGGCACCGTTTTCTTAATGTCTCGCAGCATTGCCACGGTTGCGTCGAGGTCTTCTGGTTCCTCACCCGGCACGCCCACCATGCCGTAGAGCTTGAGGTTGCTAAGTCCGCCTGCTTTGGCATTCATGGCTGCCTGGATAATTTCGTCGTTGGTCAGCTTTTTGTTGATAATCTGCCGCAAGCGATCGCTCCCACTTTCCACCGCGATCGTAATCGAGCGAGTGTCGTGTTTTGTTAGCGTTGCTGCCAGCTTGGGCGTGACAGTATTTGTTCGCACCGAGGCAATGCTGAGTCGCACATGATCGTAGTCGGGACGATTGAGGTAATCCAGCAGCGTTTCAAATTCGGGATGTTGGGTGATAGATGCACCGAGCAAGCCAAGGCGATCGGTAACGGTTAGCCCTTGCGCGATGGCAGGAATCAGCGACTCCTCCACACTTGCCGTCCGAAACGGGAGCGTTAGATAGCTGGCAAGGCAAAAGCGGCACATCTCTGGGCAGCTTCGCACCACTTCGATCATGTAAATGTTTTCCCAAGCCGCTTTCTCGGTGACGACGGTGGATGCCGAGAGGGTATTGCCCCGGTAGGTCTGCTTTTCAATCAGCGCTGGAATGTCTGCATCAATAGGCGCGATCGACACCAATGCACCATCAGGGCTGTGATAGGTTGCCACATACAAGCTAGGCACATAAATTCCTGGCACTTGCGCTAAGTGGCGAAGTTGAGTCTGGCGATCGGCATGACGCACCGATCGATACGC
>DATNQS010000284.1:0-4577 GCA_036703925.1 Candidatus Sericytochromatia bacterium | reverse complement strand
CAATGGATGGGGGTGGAAATACCAGATGAACTAAGTTGAGGGGTATGTTGCTGCTGCCTTGACGTATGGCGTTTAGGTAATCAGCGATTACCTTGCCGTTGAGGTTGGTGGTTAGTTCTCGGATGAGGATGGCGGCTAGGCTTTCGAGTTCGGGTTGGGTGAGGTTCATCCACGCGGCATCAAAGTCAGCGTCAGAGTAGATTTTTAGGCGGGTGAGAAGAGGCGCGATCGCAAAATCTTCTAAGGCTTGCTGATAGCCTTTCTGATAGGTAGGGCTATCCGTTCGACAGCTTGGTTTTACCATTGTTAAAGTCTCCTTATGTTTGGGAGCCAGAAGCCAGCGCAAAGCGTCGGAAACTTGGTTGCTGGCTTCCGACCAGGATTTACAAAAGTGCAGTGTTGAGATTGCAGCACCTAATGTGTCAGGTGCAGATGCACTTACTCTAAAAAAACTTGTGTCAAGTTTCAATACCTGTGACAAGTTTCTTAGTAAAACCTGACACAGGTTATTAAGAGTGGCGGATGAGTCATTCTCTGGCAAACTTGTATCAAGAATGTAACAGTAGAGCGAATAAGCCGATGACCGATGACATCCAGCGTGGCAGCAGAGGACCAGCCCCAAGTTGGAATTTAGGGCGAACGAGAACAATAAGAGTACCTATCGCGATCGCCGATCAGCTTGTGGAGATTGCCCGGAAGATGGATCGCGGCGAACCGATAGAAACTAGTGTGTTGTTCGCAAGGGAGGAATTGCAGGAGTTATCCAAAAGCCCTCAAGCAGCAGATTGCCCTGGCTAGAGATGAATTAGCAGGGCGAGGACTGTACCAAGGAGGGAAAGCCCAAGGCGATCGTATTCAGCAATTACAGCAGCAGATTGAGGCATGGGAAACGCTGCTGGAGAAGTTGGGAAGGATTAACACTCAATAGTTAACAAGTCGAGTTTAATACCAGTGAATAACTCATCTGAGCTGGATGGCTGCTGCCAGATTGGGAAGCGATAGCGATGTGCTATCCTCAATCAGATGCGTGTCTAACGGTTAGACATGGCAATCTCATAAGGATTTCTTTCCCGTCGAAAATCGATGGCTAATGATTGCAGATGCTTGTGCAATGAGTAGAGTACGATCACATTCTTGCCACTACACTGCTCCTTGTTGCTAAGCCAGGGTATTGAATAGGATAGTGGATAGTTTTGCCTAGAGTTCACCATGCCTAACGTTTTCATCAGCCATCGCAAAGACGATGCCAATCAAGCTGAACAACTCGCTACAGAAGTTCGCGATGCCGGACATGAGGTATGGTTTGACGAATGGAAAATCGACTTGGGTGATTCCATTGTTGAGCGTATTGATGAAGGATTGGAAGGGTCTAATTATCTAGTCCTGTGCTATTCTTCGTCGGGGATGTCTGATTGGGTAAACCGCGAGTGGATGTCGGCACTGGCGCGGCAACTTAGTGGTCACAGGGTTAAGGTTTTGCCACTTTTGCTGACTGGGGGTAAACCGCCTACAATCCTTGCTGATATCAAGTATGGGGATTTGACACAGGACTGGTCAAAAGGCGTATCTGAGCTACTGCGAGCCATCAGATGAAAGACTTAACTTGGCAGGTTCTCATTGCCCACGCTAAGGGAGAGGAGAATTTTGCTGAACAACTAGCCGAACCCATCCGAGAGGCTGGCTATCAGGTAGCGCATCGGGGAACTGTGATGGTGGGCGAGTCCTTTACCGAGGAGGCGTCAAAGGTTCTGAGTACTGGTGGTCCGGTTGTGCTTTGCGGAACTATCAAAGCATTGGGAACCCGTTGGGCACGCCAGATTGTCAACGCAGCGAGACAGACCTATCGAACGCGGGTCTTCTGTGTACATATGGAGGAGGATGCTGACGTAGAGGCACTGACATTTGATGAATGCATTGCTCAACATTGGCAAAATTCCACAAAAGCGATGCAGGATTTGATTGCTTCTCTGAAGAAGTACTATCCTCTCCAAGAAAGTTCGGATTATGTGCCACTGGGAAATGAGGCAGAACAGCGTTACCGGGAACTGGCGCTAGAGTCCTGTGACATCATTGACTTGGCTAACCTACCCGAATCTGACCGCCATATCGCGACTCAAAAACTAGCACTGCGTCGGCTTTACGTAGCGTTGCGCGTCCAAGTGGAAATTGCTTCTAGCACTGAAGCGGATGAGGCGGAGTTCGAGGCGATTGAAAAGCGCCGGAATGCCATACAACGCCAACTGGCTGATTGGGGTAAGCCAGACAAGGACGAAAGGGAAGATAAGGGTAATCGAGTACCCATTGGAGAGAGGTTAGCTAAGGCTCAACGGCTGGTTGTTCTGGGAGATCCAGGTGCAGGCAAGACGACGATGGTTCGATGGATTGCCACCGCCTACCTGCTTAAGCTCAAACGAGACCTCGACTGGAAGGATTTGCCTGATGTGTCTACTCTTCCCGATGAGGACTGGTTGCCGATCATTGTCCGTTGTCGAGACCTTGACCTGTCTAGCCTAAGCGGTTCATTAGACGATATTTTAGGTCACACTCTACGTAAAGCTGAGATGACTGTGGCTGAATGCACTGCTCTCCGAGAACTCCTCCAGAAAAAACTCCATGATGGTGAGGCGCTTTTGTTGCTAGATGGGTTGGACGAAATTACAGATCCGGCTGTACGTGTTCGATTCTGTCGGCAGATCGAGCAAATTTGTATCGCTTACTCGAAAGCTCCAATTATTGCCACTTCACGCATTGTTGGCTACCGAGAAATGGGTTATCGTATCGGGCGTGGGTTTGAACACGTAACAGTTGCCGACCTTTCCAGAGAGGACAAGGATGACTTTGCTCGCCGCTGGTGTGAGGTTACCGAACTACCAGAACGACGGGAGGATGGAACTAAAGAACTAATTAAAGACATTCATAGCGCCGATCGCATCGAGCGTCTCACGGGTAACCCGATGCTGCTGACAACAATGGCACTAATCAAGCGCAAAGTTGGTAAGCTTCCCAGCCGTCGGGCTAAGTTGTATGAGGAAGCAGTAGAGGTACTACTTAACTGGCGATCTGAGGTAGACGAACCCATTGATTCTGATGAGGCATTTCCGCAGCTTGAGTACATTGCCTATGCCATGTGCGATCGCGGGGTGCAGCAGCTTCGGGAAGATGAAGTTATCGATTTGTTTGCACGCATACGGACAGAATACCCTAATGTTCATGCGGTAAAAAAACATGAGCCTAGGGAATTCCTAAGCTTACTGGAGCGCCGTACAGGTATTCTGGTGGAAGCTGGTCAGCTTCGGCATAATGGTAGAACTGTTCCTATATTTGAATTCCGTCACCTCACCTTTCAGGAATACCTAGCAGGCTTGGCGCTAGTGGCAGGTCATTTCCCTAACCGCAAGCGCTCCCTTAGCCTTGGTGAGTACGTAGCTCCGCTTGCTGCCCGCATGAGCGAGGTGCAAGATACAGAAGTAGCAGTAACTGAAAACTGGCGAGAGGCACTGCGTCTGTGTGTCGCATCCTGCAATGATGATGATGTGGATGACGTTCTGCAAGCTATCCTCCAGCCATTGGAGGAAGAAGATGCTCAGATTACAGCTCGTCCCCGTGCGGTGCTAGCTTCGTTATGCCTAGCTGATGAGCCGAATGCTAACGACGAGACGGCACAGGAGGTGCTGCGAGAGTTCGTTAAGCAGGTTAATGAAAACGACGGCAAAGGTTCAGTTAAAACCAGTATAGATATCGCTGCTATGGAACTGGCTGCGTCTCGCTGGGGACAGTTGCTGCGTTCTCTTTTAGTTGAGGAGTTTCGCAGGCAATGCCCATCATTACGATTGAGTTATGGCGGTCTCTGTAAAGAGATGGCTACGGCATCAGTTCCCGATCATGAGGCGATAATTCATGAGTGGTACGTGAAACAAGTGTCTCGGCTCAATTCGAGCGAAGAAGTTGAAACAATTGAAGCAGCTTTTGACATCGGGAAGATAGCTGAGCTAGCGTTTCTAACCCATGTATTCTCTACAAAATATCAGGGTTACCGAAACCAAGTACTTGTTGTCCCTGGAGTCGTGAATAGACTGCTGGAAATGCTTTTGAGTAGTGCCCCTACTTCCCATGCAGCATCTGAGGCACTGCAATGGATAAATTTTGAGGTTCGGAATAAAGATAGCTGGAAGCCAACAGTAGAAGAGAAAAGGCGGTTGATCTCTTTTATCAGCAATCCAGCATCCGATCCTCTGGCATCTGTTCAACTATCCATGATTTTAGATAGGGAAGGTGAGGGAGGCTGGGCAGTTGAACCCCTAATTGCCAAGCTCGATGACTCCGATAAAAATGTGCGGCAAGCGGTAGCGTCGGCACTGCGTAAGATAGGGGATGAACGAGCTGTCGCTCCCCTAATTGCCAAGCTCGATGACTCCGATAAAAATGTGCAACAAGCGGTAGCGTCGGCGCTGGGTCAGATAGGGGATGAACGAGCTGTCGCTCCCCTAATTGCTAAGCTCAATGACTCCGATAAAGATGTGCAACAAGCGGTAGCGTCGGCGCTGGGTCAGATAGGGGATGAACGAGCTGTCGCTCCC
>DATNQS010000283.1:0-2719 GCA_036703925.1 Candidatus Sericytochromatia bacterium | reverse complement strand
CCAGCCCGACGTAAGCGCTCTGCTAGGACATCCCCCAATCCGGTTGCTGGTGTAAGAATGCCGCCCCGTGTTTTACCACCGGGCAACTCATTTGTTTGGAGTGCCAGACTCAAGGCAGCCTCACACACAAATTTGACCGTTGCTCGGTTGCCAGGATCGCCCTGATCTCGCACGAGTCCTCGTACCTGACGCCCGTCTACCGCAGTGCCAACCAATTCACAGGCAAACCAACCTTCGTTCATCGTTTGCTCAGAAGGTCCTTCACCCGGTTTAGGCAGAATGGGTTGTAGCAGCGATCGCGTTTGGGGCTGTTGTAGCATCCCCATGAATAGCCCCAGCCCAGCCGTTACCCCAGTTGCCTTCAACCATGCCAGTGGCTCATCCAACTTGAGGTACTCCTGATAGGTGAAGTCGGGTCCATAGGGTTCCTGCCATGCTTGGTACAAGGCACTACTGCGACGGACAATGCGAGTGTTGACAACTCCCATGAAAAAGGGTGCAACCCAGGTATTGAGGTTCGCATCAAAAGCTGGTGTTTGCGGATCACGGTTGCGATCAACTTCGGCTTGAGAGTGGGAGGCAGGAGGATTGAGGAAAAAAGGGTCACTCATTTGGGTTGTCCCTGCTGAGTCATAGAGATGCATTGCCGATGCTAGCGTGCCACCGTTAAAACCACCGAATGCTTGAAAATAAGCCTTGACTGCTTTGCAAGGCACTCCCCATTCTCGTTGTAGGTGACGAACGACCAAGTAAGTGCCAAGATCGGATGGCACCGAATCAAAGCCGCAACAGGGAATGATCCGTGTGCCATCAGTAGCCGTCTGAACCTGGTAACGCTCGATCAGGGTTTTGACCCAGGGTGTTTCGCCAGTAATGTCAACGTAATGGGTTTTAAACCGAACGCAGGCATCGACCAGGGCATTGGCATAAAGGGCAAAGGGTCCAGCCGTGTTGAGAAGCACTCGCGTTTGAGAGACGATCGCATCGATCGCCTCCTGATCCTGACTGTCGGCAACCAGTACAGCCACCCCGACACCAACCTCAGCTCGAACGGCTTCTAATTTCTGACGATTGCGCCCAGCGATCGCCCACCGCATCTCCTCAGAAGCGGCATGGTTAGCAAAGTACTGTACCGTCTGCTTACCGACAAAGCCGCTGGCACCGTAGAGGACAACATCATAGGCACGTTCAGACATGACAACAGCACTCCTGGCAATGGTGATAGTCGAGAACGCCTCTCTTGCTGGCGCATCGGCATGGCATCAATCATGCGGTGTAGAGCATTGCCCGACTCCATTCGAACGATCAGAGGTTGCACCAACACTGGTTGCTTCTGAGGACTGAGCTTGAGGAGAGTTTGGTATCTCACTCATAGAGATGAGTGGCTGAGTGTAAACACAGCCTTGCCAAAGGGACAGAAGGACAATAAGTACTGATAGAGACTGCATTGCTGAACAGAAACATCTTTCTTACTGTAACTAAACCTCTGCAAGCGGAACTGGTTCCAAAGAGAGAATCTTAGAGCACACAACTTCGGTGGAAAGTGGAAAACCTGCTGCAGTTAACCCGGCAACAAAAGACATGGCATCCATCCGTCGGTGCTGTTAGCAGCAGCTTAACGTGCCATTAGCCTGTTGCTGGTGCGTTACGGCGATCGCCTAAAACATCCTACGCAATCGTGTTGAACGTTCAAAGGACGTATAAACTTGATTCAACTCTCCGGGAATGACCAGAAGTCGTAGCAACACCCACTCCTTCTGGGGACTGCAAATGAGGAGAATTTGACGAATTACTCATAGCGATGCAAGGCTGAGGGTAGGCACAGCCCTAGAGCAGGGACAGAAGGGCAATAAGGACAGAGAGGGACTGCATTGCGCGACGGAAACAACTTCATGACTGTAACTAAATCGTTGCAAGAGGGACTGATTCTCAAGGGGAATTACCAGCGTACATGGGTCAAGCAGAGAGGGGAAAACCTGCTGCCAGCAGCCAACCAAAAAATAGAGCAGAGCCGATCGCGTAGACCCATGCTCGATTCAACAAACCCGCAACCAGAGACAAAATCCCCATCAGTGGCGGAAATAGCGGCAACAGCAAAAACATAAAGCCTAATTGCGGTAAAAATTTGAGCGTCAACACGAAGCCACCAATCAAGACCACGCTCTGTCCCAGCCACCAGAGAATGCGTTTGCCGACCCCAATATTCTCTTGCACGATTCCCACTGCCAGAAACCAGGGGAGACAGGCGATCGCCACTGGCAACCACACTTTCAGCCGAATTGGAATCAGCCACCACTGAAGCCAAACTACCTGCGCCATTGCCCCAAAGGCAACCCAGAGGATGACAAACAGCAAAACTCCCAGCCCAATGGCCCGAAGGGTCGGACGGGGTAGACGTGCTAGTACTCCCAACCAGGTTAATCCGGCAATCAAAAACCAGACTCCAACCGCTCCACCGACTTGAACGCCCCCTAAATTCTGGAGGTCAAACCGCTGGTTCAACACAACCAACCCTGCGGTTGCCGCCAGTGGTGCAATAATTAAGCCCGCCCATCTTTGGATAGGAGCTATTTTTGTGACAAGCGTTTGGGGTTGGGTTAGAAGCGGTGCGATTGCTGCTAACCCCACTAGCCAGCCCAGTAAATGTAAGCCGTACCAAGCCATGCGGCGATCGACGTATTGGCTACCGTTGGTTCTGCTAAATGTTGCATCGAGCCAG
>DATNQS010000282.1:0-5573 GCA_036703925.1 Candidatus Sericytochromatia bacterium | reverse complement strand
CGTTGCCTCAAAGACAGAAGCTTCCGACTGCACGGCTGACCAGACATCGTGCTTAAGCAGTTGCGGTAAATCCGTCGCACATTTTTGAAACGAGGTCAAATACGCTTGCAGTGATTCCTGTTGCGTCGTGCTATTCGGGTTGTGATTCGGGGACTTGCGATCAACTGTGTCCTCATTAAGAGCGCTGTTATAGAGAGCATTAATAAGCATCGGCTGATTTTTAGGGCCGCCAAAGCACGGATCGCCACCTTCGCCATTCAGCACGGTATGCACTGAACTTGCTGCCAGCCGACCCAACAGCAAATTCGGCACTGTGAGCGGATCGCCGATCGGGTCATCCAGCGCTGCCATTGTTTCAGGCAAGTAAGCCCACAGTTCTTTAAAGGAAATTTCTAAAGCGTGGTGCTGGGTCTGGCAGTGCTGGGCAACCAGGTTAGAAAACTCCAGCTCATTAGGGCAAGCCGCACCAAAATGAATGGAATAGGTGTGCAGCGGTGCGTCATGAAATTTTGCTGCCAGGGCTGTGATGCAGCTAGAATCCAACCCGCCAGAAAGAAAGGCACCTACAGGCTCTCCTGATGGCAGATACTCCTGCACCACTTGCTCAAGCAAGGCACGGAGGCGATCGCCATGCCATTCTAAGGGTCGATCGGGATGGGTAATCTGTTCCTGTAGCTGCCAATATGCTGTTATGCCGCCGTTGGGCAGTTGTAAAAATGTGCCAGGACGCAGTTCTCGTATCTGTTGCCATAGGGTACGTGCACCAGGCACAAAGGCACAACACAGGTAATCGCGCAACGCCACCAAATCGAGATCACTGGAGCAGTAAGGCGCGATCGCACTACATTGAGGAGCAATCCAGCGGGTTGCATCGTCGGTTGTGTAGTACAGGGTATTAATGCCAGCCCGATCGCGCCCCAGGTAAAGCTGCTGCTGTTCGCGATCCCAGATTGCTAACGCAAACGCTCCGGTTAATTTTTCCCAGGTAGCTGTGCCGTATTGCTCCCACAGTGCAGCGACTAGCAAGCGATCGTCACTGGGTCGTGACTGCTTCTCTACGAGAGGAGACATAAGGCTCGATCGCTGCATCAGTGCCAGGCGATCACGCAACCAAACATCCCCCATAATGACAAAGCGCTGACTCTCGCTGATCGTAACGGGGGCATTGCAATCAGCAAGTGACATGAAGGCAAGCTGCTCATCACGCCAAACAATCGGCTGCGCGATCGCATCAACGATCCTATCGACTGCACCGTATGCCAGTTGCCACCGAGAAGGCAATGTAGCTGGCTGCGATCGCTGCGGCAACCAGCGCTTCCACCAGTGTTCAGAATGTTTCACAACCGCTTACAACGTGCAACAGAGCGATCTTAAAGGAGTTAGGATCACAACCGCTCAGTAGTCAGCTAGTCTCTATCCATCAGCAACGGGTAAAAAGGTTTATTGCTGCTAATCCTATTTAGCACTGGCTCCAGGAAGCCGAGCGTGTCTAACCGTACCCCCGTCTTTTTAGATCGCTACACTAACCAGCACGCTTTGCTTCTGGTATTTTCAAGCATCAATCCTTGCGACTGTTAGACTTTTGGATGTCTCGCGCCATTGTCCGAAACATATCCAGGTTGGTGTCATTACGGCGACGCTCTTTAGGGTCTTTAACTTTGGGCACGCTGTCCGCTTTAGACGTTGTCCAGCCGCTGACGGGTGGTGTCTGCGGCGCAAAGGTTGCCTGCTGCGATGATATCAGACCTGCCTGAATGCTTTTTGGCTCGATCGTTTGTCCTTTCTGCGCCAGCGATCGCTGCATAGAAGACACCATTGAGGTTGACCGTGGCACCTCGCCATTCAGGGTCTTGGGAAACGATCGCTTAATTTCCCGCGCTGCCTTCATATAGTCAAGGTCGCCTAACGTTCTGGCATCACCAGAATCGAGGTAAAAAGCCTGGGGTCGTGGCTTGGGCTGTTTTGGCGCAGCTTCTGGTGGTGGAGTCGATTCTGTCTCCGCCGTTTGCTTGGCTCCAAAGAGTCCTTTAATGAATCCAACCATAATGGCGTTGTCCTGATTCTGTAACTTTATGTAAAGTATTATAAGTATTTATGATTGATCCTCGCAACGCTTTTGGGAAAAGGATTCCCGACAACGAAGACCTACAAGCTATCAGCAATCTGTAGTCCGCGTCGGCGGACTTTGGCTATGTTGTTGCTGTTTTAACCGCCAAACACTTTTCAAAGAGCCCTAAGAGATCAGCTACTGGTTGATGATGATTCACGGCTATGCTCAAGGTCGTAGCACCCGATGCAAATCGAGTGAGGGCGGTGCAACCGCTGTTTGTGTCAGCAGGTCGTGGATCTGCCCACGATGCCTTCTGCCTCCTGCCTTTTGCCTTTTGTCTTCTGCCCTCTGCCTTCTTCTCCTGCCTTCTACCCTCTGCCCTCTATCTTCTGCCCCTCTCCTCTAAAGCTGCTTCAATACCTCAGGCAACAAATTTGCAGGCACTTTAGACAGCGCCAGCGTTTGCCCTTTGGAGCCAAATTCGCTGTGGAAGGCACGTATGGTTTGGATGACGTAGCTAAACACGGTTTTGTAAAGGTCTGGTTGGGTTTGCCAAGCCTGTAGTGCATGAAGATGATGGTATAGGGCTGCTTCCAGGTTGGCAGAGCGCTGGGCATTGCTGTCACGCTGATGTTTAGCGATCGCAAGTTGGTAGTAGGCGAGTCCCAGATTGTTGTGTGTGGCAGCAGGGTCAAAGGAAAGTGAGGGAAAAGAGGTGCTGGCGGTTGCCAAAGATTCTACAGCCGCGATCGCCGCTTTGTAAGCTACGATCGCCTGGTGCAATTGCTCATGGCGTTGGTCAGGCTGGCTCTCTAAGAGGGTGGCAAGCTGCCAGTACGCCGTACCAAGATTGTTTTGTGTGGCGGCATAGGCAGCAGGTGCAACATCCAGGGTGCGATAAACCAGCGCGGCACAGTAAGCAGCGATCGCCCGTTCCAATAGATCTGCTGCCGAGAGATTTTTGCCTGTTGCTGTCCCGACCCCTAGATTTGCCTGGGGTTGGTGCGCCAGATTCCAGTACGCCGTGCCGAGATTGTTTTGGATCATGGCATAGTGCATGGGTTCGCAGTTAGGGCTGTAGTAGCGCAATGCCTCGAAATAGGCAGCGATCGCTTGCTTCAGTCGTCGCACAGGTTGCTGATGCTGCGCCAGATTCCAGTACGCCGTACCGAGATTATTCTGCGTGGCGGCATAGCGTGCTGGGTCGTCGTGCAGTGGGCGATAGCGTAGCGCTAACTCATAGGCTGTAACAGACTGCTGCAAACTTTCGGCTGGTGTACGAAACCGCGCCATATCACTATAGGCAGAACCAATGTTGTTCTGAATCATGGCGTAGTTGTGGGGGCGCGTATCGGGATTGGTTTTTGTCAATGCCTGCTGATACGCGGCGATCGCCTGATCCAGATACGTCAGGCTTTCGTCCACTACGGACTCCTGCCGCGACAGCATCCAATACAGGTTGCCAATGTCATTCAATACATCTGACCACAGCAGTGAAGCATCGTCTAGCCACGGCAGCGTTTGCTCATACACACAGACTGTCAACAGCAAGTGTTGCGAAGAGGACTCCCCTTGCTCAATGCGATCGCGGCAAAGATTGCCCAGATTTTGGTATGCCGCTAACAGCGTTGCTTTTGGAGCCTGTTGCAAATGCAGTTGCTCAATCTGCTGCAATGTTTGAATGATGATGGCATTTTGACTAGAAGACGTTTCGCCCACTTCTTCAGCCATCACTGCCAGGATAAGGTCTGCTAATGCCATTGCTGCCTGACTTTGGTCAGGAGTATCGGCATTGGCAGTCGGTAGCTGTGTCGGCGTCTCAGTAAGCTCTACAACTGGTAGGACGCTTGCCGCAGAATGTACTACCGCAGAGTTGACTACCGCAGGAGTCACTGGCAAGAGCTTTGCTGCCTCGTTTGCCGGACTAACTGGTTGGACGATCGCCGCCCCACTGTCAGCCGTTGCGATCGCTGGTACTGCGGCTGAGTCGCGATCGCTCGGTTCTAGCGGTTGCGATCGCGATGATGCCTCTTGCTCGGATGCCTCTTGCTCGGATGTCTCTTGCTCTGCTGCCAATTGCTTCGGTGCATCCAGCAGCGCCAAATCGTGACTGAGAATATCCCACAGAGTTTCCTTAGGCGGTTCTTGTGATGATAGTTCTGCTGCGGGTGTAGTGGGGAACGCCTCTGTTGTGACGTTGCTGGCGCGATCAACGAGCTTGACAACAGCCTGACTTTGGGCATTTGCCTGCGGTGCTGTGTCCTGAAAAGGGTTGCTTGGTTCGCCGCTAACGCTCTGGAGCGGGGCTGCTTCTGCTGCACTGCTAGTCACTAGCCGCACGGCAATAGACCGCACAGGGGTTGGGTCGCCCTCAAATTCAAACAGAGCGGTGTGCCAGTTCCAGAAGTCAGGGGCAGACTGCTGCACTGCATTGAGCCAGGGGCGCGGCAACCAGAGCAGGAGCGGTGACTCTAAACAAGAGAGGTAATGCTCGATCTGCTGGAGCGAGTGCAGAAACCGCTTTTGCACGGGAGCGGGCTGACGAGTCAGGCGCTCAACGCCCAAAATTTGAAAGCCGGGCGATCGCGGTCGAGGCTGGCAACCGTTTGGTGGTGGGTACTCAGCCAACCACTCCGCAATTTGCACCATCGGGTTCGGTTCACTCAGGTTGAGGTTCAGGCTCACCAACCGAGGATAGAGCAACCGCGACGGTCGCGATGCTTTTGACAGTGGGGAGGCATCGTGTTCGTCGGCAATCACCGACAGGCGATGATCCAGAGGTGAGATGACGCTAGCCGAGCCGTCTTGTGGTGCTGGTACGTCGGTTGCCAACAGTTTAGGCGACGGATACGCCAGTTCTGCATAGAGGCGAGCTGCAATTCGGTTACGCAGTGCCAGATCGTCGCAGACTGCCAGAAAAATTTGTCGGCGTAGGCTAAGGCTGAGTGCCAGCTTCAAGCGCAGGTATGCCGTTTGATTTTGTCCCGAGAAGACCTGAAGTGCGCGATCGCCAGCAGGAGGAGCCGTGAGAGAACAGTCAGCGAGTTGCATTGCAGATAGTACGCCGGGTCGTACGAAGCCGTCTGTGATGGGAGCGAATACAACTCTTTTCAGCGGCTTAGGCTTCGCTCAGGATGATTGGCTGACATTCCCTGAGCCAGCCAATCGCCCCCAAAAAAACCGGGCGCTTACATTTAGCAAGCTGCCCGGTTAAGTTCCATCGTTCATTCTAGAGAGTTCTGTTTTTCTTAAAAAGCCACCAAAAAGCTGATGTCAAAAAGAGTGCGATTACGACACAGATGCCGCTACAAAAACAAGTCCACCAATTAATGCGACTGCTCCAGCACTCAAGATGAGGTAGTTACGCTTTTGATTTTGGGTGGGCGGCTCTGCCTGATACATTTTTGGCTCGATCGCAAAGTTATTTAACCGACCACCTTCTTCAACGGTGTAACGCATAAGTTGATCCTCAGATATTTCAAGAATTGTAACAAAAAATCAGGAATAACTCAAACTACTGTTA
>DATNQS010000281.1:0-2495 GCA_036703925.1 Candidatus Sericytochromatia bacterium | reverse complement strand
CGTGGCACCGTTCTCTACCTTATTCGTCAGTCCTGTAACGGGTGGCGGCGCAAATATTTTTGATGTGAATGTGCTGATTGCGATCGTTGTGTATGCCCTTTTGGGTTGGCTTGCTGTCTGGCTTGTGCGATTGCTTCAGGGGCGGGGGTAAAAGCAAAGGGGTACGGTTCTCGTCAAACCATACTACCAAACTCAGCGATCGCGCTTGTTTTTAAAAGGCAATAGCAACGTAAACAAAAAATTAGCGACCCATTCAGCAGTCGGGTCGCTAATCTTCCAATCAAGTTTTACAGGTGGTTGCTACCGTCAAAGAGGACAATCCACAACCGAAACGCTTAGTAGGAAGCGCTCCGACGGGTCACAGCATAGTAGATGAACAACGCTACGATCGCGCCTAGCACTGCTACTGCAACACCGCCAATGCTCAATCCGGCAGATGTTAACGCGAGTGTCCCAGTAGTCAAGAAGCTGAAGAGGCTACCACCGACAAAGGCACCAACAATACCCAGAATCATGGTGCCAAGAATGCCACCACCCTGATGTCCAGGGAAAAGAGCCTTTGCGATCGCGCCTGCAATCAAACCTAAAACGATCCAAGCCAAGATATTCATAATGTCAACTCCGGTTAAATAGTACGCTGAAAAACGTTTGTCATGTGCTTAAGTTAACAGGCGAACCCTGTTGCTTGTCCCTACCTTTAGCGAGAACCTGAGTTAGGCGGAGGGAGGAGAAAAAAGATGCAATTACTCTGCCTTACGAAGCAAAGGGCACCCAAAAGGAAAGGGCTAACGCTTCTTAACCTAACGTGGAAAAAGTGGTGGGTTGATTGCATCCACGCAAGGGCAAGCAAACTGTTGTCTATAGTTTTAGCGATCGCGCTCTGGCGTGATGCAAGAGATCTTGGCTTGGCTTCGGTAAATCCACCGTTGGACTGAGGCGCAATTTCGTGATTGAAAACACGATTATCCTAGTCATGCTTAAGTAACCTAGCGCCTTAATTACAAAGGAGAGTAACGCTTGATTCACTCGTTTTGGTTTGTTGCAGAAACAGCCGCTGGTCAAACTCCTACTGAGTTGTGGCATTGGCAAGGCACGCCGATCATCATTGGTTGGTCGCTTCTAATTCTTTTTATTGCATCGCGTACAATTAAGCTGCCTCACGTTGGTCCTGAAATGCCACTGGGTCCTCTTGCACCACTGTTCAACAGACCCAGTGTAGCGACCGTTCTTGCTTCGGTCAGCTTCGGTCATATTCTCGGTATACTCACCATTTTTGGTCTAGCACCTTATTTGCAGTAAGTCGTTACCACTAAACCGCGATCGCTCCTTGCTTCGTTTATTTTGCGAATCTGGGATGAAGTGCTTCAAAGCCATTCGCCCTCATAGAAACCCTTTCAAAAACAGTTTCTACAAGGGCGATCGCGGTTTTTCCTGCTTACAAAAGCTGTTCCAAAATCGTCGGGTCTTGAATCTCTTTGTCTCGTGCTAATAGCAGCACTTTAGAAATCACTTCAGCCGTTTTGGGATCATTGTCAATGAAGGGTAGAAAAATTCTGCCGCGATGTTGGGAGTGAGCAGGCACAATGCAGAGCGCGCCGCCCGGTTGCCGATGGACGATCGCACTGCCCAGATGCACTGAGTAACTGCTGAGTTGCCCTTCAATCAGCGCATGGGCTTTTTGCAGTTGAACGTTGTGCAGTTTTAATAGGCGACAGGTTTCGCGTACCAGTGCCGCTCTCATCTCGACAGTGGAAGCAGTAGCCTCCGGATCAACCCCACCTTGATGGGCAACACTGACGACCAGATCGAGATCGCGCATGACTTCGCTAAAAAGGCGTGGCGGAATTTTGTTGAGCGGTAGAGCTTTCCAATCGTCGCGGTGATGGAAGCGAACCCCTGCAATGGTCAGCCCTTCCACTTCAAGGGGCGTGTAGAAACCGTTGAGAAACTCCACCGCCGCAATCAGTCCTTCAGCATGAAAGGTACGGCGAACGCCTTCTTCAGGAGCTGCGATCCAACCGCGTTGCCCCCACAGTGCCAAAGCCTGTCGTGGGTTGACCTGATGCCCTTCATAGCGGCGGCAGGCGGGATCGGTCTGTTCAGCAACAGTAGGAAGGTAGAGTTCTCGAAAGACTTGCTTGAAGGGTTGAATGCGATCGACGTTAAAACAGTCCTGTTGCCACAAATGCCAGTCTTGCAGCAGTAGATCGTGGGGATGGGCAATGCGGAGTTCAACCGATTGAATGGGTGTGGCAATCTGGCTGTGGTTTTGCAGGGCTGTTCCCTGTTCAACGAGATAGCCCACTTCGCTATCGCCAATCAACACAAGCTGGCTCAACATGGGAAACAGCACGGGATGTTTTGCCAGTTGCACCAATTCGGTTGCTGTGAAGCGATCGCCGCGACACATAGCTTGTTCTAGCGAGAGCCGGATGCGGGAAGCTTGCTGAGTAATCTCTTGCTTGCGGACGGTCAGGCTTTGAATATCGGGCTGT
>DATNQS010000280.1:0-3626 GCA_036703925.1 Candidatus Sericytochromatia bacterium | reverse complement strand
GTCAATAAAGATGCGATTATCTCCGCGATTTTCTACGGCACAGAAAAGAAAGCCGATACCTACTTTTCAACCGAAGTCCCCTACGCCAATATCGGACTGCAACCCTATGCCTATGATGTGGAGCGAGCAAAAGCCCTGTTGGATGAAGCTGGATGGCGGCAACCCACTGGACAGAGTATTCGCCAAAAAGACGGGCAGCCGTTGACGCTTGATTTGTCCTTTAGTGGCAAAAATAATGTGGATAAGGCGATCGGAGAAGCCATTCAAGCCGATCTCAAAGCTGTCGGTATAGATCTAAAGTTACTGGGAGAAGAAAAACAGTCCTGGCTCGGTCGCCAAACTAGCGGTGAGTTTAACTTAATCTTCAACGATACCTGGGGACCGCCCTACGAACCTCAAGCGATTGTGTCTTCGATGCGAAAACCCTCACACGCTGACTACGAAGCTCTATCAGGACTGCCGATGAAAGCAGAAATCGATCAAAAGATTGGCAAGGTGCTACTGTCCACTGATGAAACGGCGCGTCAACAGCTCTATCGCGATATTCTCACTACCGTGCACGAACAGGCGGTTTACCTGCCCATTTCCTACTCGACCAACATTGCAGTTCTGCATAAAAACCTGAGTGGATTTGAATTTATGCCGCAGGCAAATCAAGTGCCACTGAGTAAACTGAGTAAATCTTAAGGAATGGGTGAAACTCTCTTGAAGCGACTGACACAGCACTATGTTTTCCAGCGAATATTACAACTTGTTCCTGTACTATTCGGCATTTCGTTAGTCACATTCTTGTTGATTCAACTGATGCCAAGCGATCCGGCAACGGTTGTGCTGCGCTCGATGAATGTACCAACTACCCCAGAAGCGATCGCTGCTATGCGTGAAAAGCTGGGACTCGATCGCCCTCTTGCAGTGCAATATCTAAGCTGGCTCTGGCGAGTGCTGCATCTTGACTTCGGGCGATCGTTTGTCACGGATGAACCAGTGCTGCAATCGGTGTTGTACTACGCTCCGACCACATTGATGCTCACAACCTGTGGAGCCGCCCTGATTCTAGTCATCGGTTTACCGATGGGTATTTTAGCAGCCCTGTATCGAGACAGTTGGTTCGATCAAGCCAGCCGCCTATTTACCTATACCGGGACAGCCATGCCAAATTTCTGGCTCGGATTTGTGCTGCTCTATTTGTTCAGCTACAAGCTAGGCTGGTTTGGGGTGACGAGTCGTGGCTCACTTGCAGACTGGATTTTGCCTGCCGTTACCTTAGCCTGGACACCTGCAGCCATCTATGCCCGTCTGTTGCGAAGCAGTATGCTCGACAGTTTAAGTCAAAACTATGTGCTGTATGCCAGAGCCAGAGGGTTACTGGAACGGTTGATCGTCAGTCGTTATGTACTGAAGAATGCCCTCCTCCCCGTTGTCACGGTTTTTGGGTTGAGTATGGCTCAACTCCTGTCAGGCAGCGTCATTGTTGAAAATGTGTTTGCACTACCAGGATTGGGACGCTTCGCCGTTGAGTCAATTCTGAATCGCGACTATCCCGTTGTGCAGTGCTATGTTTGCTTAACTGCAATGCTGTTTGTATGCATTAATTTGGCGATCGATTTAATTTACACCTATCTCGATCCGCGCATTCGTTTGGGAAAACAGGAAGACTAATCGGAGAAAACATTAATGCCTCTATTGCGTCGATTACTACAGCACAAAATTGCCTGGATTGGGTTAAGTCTGATTGCGGTAATTGTATTCACCGCTCTATTTGCGCCAGTGATTGCCCCCCATGACCCCTTACAGGTCGATCTGATGCAGAAGCTGCAACCTGCAAGTTTCACCTATCCCCTGGGAACCGATCATCTGGGACGCTGCATCTTATCCCGGTTGATCTATGGATCGCGAGTATCGTTATCTGTTGCCTTTATAGTGGTGTCATTAACAATGACAATTAGCCTTGTCATTGGTATGGTTGCAGGCTATGTGGGCGGCAAAGTGGATACCTGCCTGATGCGAATCTGCGATGTTTTTCTAGCGTTTCCCAGTCTGATTCTGTCGCTAGCAGTTGTTGGCATTTTGGGCGGTGGACTGTTCAACCTCGTGTTGGCATTGGTGGCATCACATTGGGCTTGGTATGCCCGAATTGTGCGAAGCCGCGTTCTCAGCGTTAAAGAAAGCGATTTTGTTAAAGCCGCCATTGTTTCTGGCACCCGACGGTTACCATTGATGCTGCGGCATATTGTGCCTTACACGCTGGCAGAATTGGCAATTTTGGCTTCCCTCGACTTGAGCCACATGATTATGCATATTGCTGGCTTGTCGTTTCTCGGACTGGGCATTCAGCCGCCTACACCGGAATGGGGCGCGATGCTGAATGACGGACGTGATTTTTTCCGCGGGGCTCCTTCAATCATGTTCTACCCTGGACTGATGATTTTCATCGTCAGTCTGTCGTTCAATCTCGTGGGCGATGCCTTACGGGATGCGCTCGATCCCCGCACTGAGCGGCGGGTGCAAGTGGAAACCCTTACCTCGAAATTGCAAAATGGTTGAAGCCTTGCTGAGCGTGAATCATCTGTGGACTGCGCTACCCGAACGACGGGGCGGTCGCCGAAGGCGGGAGGTAGAATACCACGAAATCGTTCGCGGTGTTAGCTTTCACCTCCAACCAGGAAAAGTGTTGGGCATTATCGGTGAAAGCGGCTCTGGCAAGAGTGCAACCTGCTTATCCATTTTGAGGCTATTCGGACAGGCAACCATTCAAGGCAGCGTTCAGCTTGCCGGAACAGAAATCACTCAACTCAAGGAAGCCGAGATGCGGCAGATTCGTGGGCGGCAAATTGGCATGATTTTGCAAAATCCGGCTAGCTTTTTCAACCCGATCGCCTCGATTGGACAGCAGTTTGTTGACACGCTGCAATCCCATCAGTCCCTAACTCGATCGACCGCTCGATCGATCGCTACAGATCATTTGGCAGCGGTCGGGTTAACAGGACCGCAACAGCTATTGCAGCAATTCCCGTTTCAACTGAGCGGGGGAATGTTGCAACGGGTGATGATTGCGATCGCGCTGGCACTCCAGCCCAAAGTGTTGATTGCGGATGAACCCACCACGGCTCTGGATGTGATTACGCAAATGCAAATCCTACAGTTATTAGATCGGCTTCAGCAGCAAACCCACTGCGCGATTCTGTTGGTGACGCATGACTTGGGTGTGATTGCTCAACTGGCGGATGACGTGGCGGTGATGTACAACGGTGAATTCGTCGAACAGTCTCCTGTGGCTCAACTCTTCGATCGGCCACAACACCCTTACACGCGATCGCTCTTTGCCGCTCGCTTAAGTCATCGCAGGGAGGGTGGGCGATGATTTTGTCGGTGCGTCATTTAACAAAAACCTATCAACTCAGAATGGGCTGGGGAGGCAAGCGGCAAATCATTCAGGCACTTCGAGAGGTTTCGATCGACATTCAGCCTGGAACTTGCCTGGGTATCGTCGGAGCGAGCGGAGCCGGAAAAAGCACGTTGGGGCGACTCGTGTTGGGGTTAGAGCGACCAGACGCAGGCGAAATTTGGTTTCAAGGAGAGGAACTGGGACACCTTCCACTCCGAAAGTGGTCTCGGGTGCGGCAAGA
>DATNQS010000279.1:0-1511 GCA_036703925.1 Candidatus Sericytochromatia bacterium | reverse complement strand
TCCTTCGAGCCAGCCTTTACCATTGTTAACTTCTTCAGCGATCGCCAGCGCAATCATCTCCGAATCCGTTGTGGTCAGCAGCGTAAAGTTACTCTTCAGTAAGTCATCTCGCAGGTCAGGCGCATTCACCAGGTTGCCATTATGCGCGAGTGCCAGGTAGCCCAAGCGAGTCTCTACAACAGCGGGTTGAGCATTGACGACGCGGCTAGAGCCTGTAGTGGAATAACGGGTATGCCCGATCGCCATCGTCCCAGTTAAAGCGCCCAGAGTTGTTTCACTAAAAACCTGTGACACCAGCCCCATTTCTTTGTGCAGATGGACACGATCGCCGTCGAAGGTTGCAATCCCAGCCGATTCCTGACCACGATGCTGGAGCGCGTAGAGCCCAAAGTAGGTGAGCTTGGCAACGTCTTCTTCTGGCGCATATACGCCAAAAACGCCGCAGGCTTCTTCTGGCTTATCAGCAGCGGTTGACTCTGCAATAGACTCAGCTAGGGGTAAAGCAGACTGAGCAAGGGACAGGTCAACAGAAGACGGTTGGTTTGGGATCATGCTTCAGTTCAGCTCCTGGTTGTGGATGGAATCGGGAAGACACACATGGGCAAGTACACTGGGCGACGGGCGAAAGACGATGGCTAGAAAACGCAGAAATGACAAAGTGGCAGCCGTTTAGAAGGAATCAAGCTGGAATCGATGCTCTGCTGTCAAACCGCGGGGGGCACGTAAAATGAGCGATTGCTTAATATTTATTTAATCTTCTCATAACTGACGACTACATCGTAACAATCCTAAGACCTGGTTGACTGGCTCCTAAGGGAGGCTTAACGACGACTCGCTGCTAAAGTGCAAGGCATCGCTCAATGGCGTTGTGCCAGCGATCGCCCATGTCTGCCAACGTGAGATTGATTAAGGGCTTGTTATGTGTTGCGATCGCGATTTGCAGTGCAGTCGCTTGTTCTCCAACTAAACCAATTACTCCCCAATAGGTGCCTAAATGTAGCATAAGACACCTTTCCCACTGTGCAACATGGTCTGGAGCAACAGACACGATAATCCGTGCGCCACCTTCGGCAAACAAAAGCTGATCCCAGCGGATCGCGTTTGAGGGAGGAGACTGCCCAAGGGCGAGGGTAATGGCGGCTCCGCGACCACCACTCAAGCACGATTCTGCCAATGCCACCGCTAAACCACCTTCAGCACAATCATGGGCAGAGCGAACCCAGCCCTGACGGATACCTTCGCGGCAGGCTGACTGCACTCGGCGCTCCAGGTCAAAGTCGATGATGGGAGGAATGCCCGCAATCGTGTCATGCACCACTGCCAGGTATTCAGAGCCGCCCAGAGTTAAGAGTTTTGAGTTTTGAGTAGCGCTTCGCGCCGCGTTGCTAGAGAGTTCTGGATCATCAGAGTCTCCTAAGGGGTTTAACTCAGCACTCGCAACTACGAACTCAGAACTTTCTACAGGCGCTCCAAGCAGGTAAATGATATCGCCGTCTGCTTGCCAGCCTTGC
>DATNQS010000278.1:0-14976 GCA_036703925.1 Candidatus Sericytochromatia bacterium | reverse complement strand
ACAGGTTGGGGCGGCGGACAGGCTGCTGGTCTTTTGCTACCCGTCAACCTCACTGTGGCAACGAATCTGCTGGGAACACCTGCACAGCCCGAATTTGCCGGGACGATTTTGGCGTTGGAAGATGTAGGGGAAGCGCCCTATCGCATCGATCGGATGTTGACCCAGTGGCGGCTCTGCGGTGCATTGAAGCAGGTAAAGGGAATCGCGATCGGTCGCTTTAGCCAGTGCAATCCGCCTGCCAATATTCCCAGTTTCACAGTAGAGGAGGTGCTGCGCGATCGCCTGGGCGACCTTGGCATCCCCGTTGTATCAGGCTTGCCCTTTGGTCATGATGGCGTTAACGCCGCGCTGCCTGTGGGCATCAGTGTACAGTTGGACGGCGATCGAGGGCTTCTTAGCTTTAACGAGACAGTACCCAACTAGGCAGTGGCGATCGTACTTAGATCACCTATGGCTGCTAAGACAGACGGCTTTAGGAACCTTCACGCAGTTGGGTCAATAATTCTCACTACCCAGGACACGATCGTCGAGACAATCGTGAGGACAAGCACCCCAATCAGCGCAGTGAGTAGCCCCGCAATGTGAAAGCCTGGGGTGATCGCTGCCACCAGCCAAAAGGTAAACGCATTCACCACAAACAAAAATAAGCCCAGCGTCATGATAGTCAACGGCAGCGTGAGCAGCGTCAGAATGGGTCGGACGATCGCATTGACCAAACCCAAAATGACTGCGCCAACCAGCGCGTCGGTAAAGCTATCAATCCAGAAGCCCTCTACAAAGTGGTCAGTGATCACCAGCGATAGGGCTGTTGCCAGCCAGGTCAAAATAAAGTGCAGCATTCGTTTCAAGCAGAAGAACGGTTAGAGCAATGGTTGTGAGGACATCAGCACTACTGTGATCTCACTCAATGATTCATTGTTTCCAGGAAACGCTAGTGCCAGAATCACAATCTAGCATCAAGCCTCACCCGAGCGATCGCCCCCTTCACGATCGCTCACCCTCAAAAAATCGTCTTACCACCATCGACTACCAGTGCAGCACCGTGCATCAAAGCAGGCGCATCACTGGCAAGAAAGAGCGCCACCTGAGCAATCTCAGCCGGATCGCCCAATCGTCCGAGCGGTATGGTGGCAATGCCTTCTGCCTTTGCCTGAGCGGGATCATCTGCCTGGTCAAACTCACCTTGCAGCATGGGTGTGGCGATCGGTCCCGGACACAGTGCATTAATGCGGATATTGTCTTTGGCATATTCCAGCGCCAGCGCACGGGTGAGAGACAGCACAGCTCCTTTACTGGCACAGTAGGCGGTATAGAGGGGTTGCGCCACGATCGCCAGTTCCGATGCCGTATTGATCACCACACCGCTGCCCTGCTGCTGCATTTTGGGGATCGCCTGCTGGCACAGGTAGAAGACCGATTTAAAGTTCACTGCCATGACTCGCTCTAGCATCTCTGCATCCGTGCTGCCAAACGGCTCGACAAGCGCAATGCCCGCGTTGTTGTAAAGCAGATCAATGCGTCCATAGAGGGCACAGCACTGCTCCACCGCTTGCACACACGCGGATTCCTTAGCCAAATCGGCAGCAAAAAAGTGGAACGATCGCCCGTCTGCTTGCAATGCCACTGCGAGCGCTTGTCCTGTTGGCTCATCGCGATCAACCCCAAAAACCTGGGCACCTTCTGCGGTAAACAACATTGCTGCTGCTCGCCCAATACCCGATGCAATACCTGTAATCAATGCCACCTTGCCGTCTAATCGTCCCATTGAGCACTCCGTTAAGCGGTATCACCGTCTGTTTTTGCCTGAATCAAACGCTGTCTAAACCTGTGTTGTCGATGAACCTTCGTGCCATCTAGCCCCTATAGCCAGCGGGCGATCGTCTCATGCCCAACGACCCTCAGAAACGCTGTAGACCAATTCCCTTTTTACACGCTACAAAGCAATATCCCTCTGCCTACGGCTTTCCCTTCATAAGAGCAATTGAGGGGGATCAATCAGGCAAATCAGTAGCCAGCATTTTTGCATTGGTATTAGACCGATCGCCTTAAAACATACCGCTTGAAACACATCGTCCGACACATTATCCGAGCGGCATCAGTGTATAGTGCGTTGTACTCTCGGCTATGACAACAGTTCACGTTCGTTCGTATGGATGGCACTGATGCATTTCTCTAAAGCACCTCGTTGGACACGCCGCCACGCCCTCTGGCTCATGACGGGGGCGATCGCTGGAGCCGGTCTGCATGCCTGTGCAAAACCTGCTACGTCTCCGTCTGGAGCATCCAATACGTCTAGCCAAGGCACAATGTCTGTGACCTTTGGTATTGCACCCTGGATTGGCTTTACCCCACTCCACATTGCGATCGAGAAAGGGTTTTACAAAGCACTGGGGCTTGACTTCAACGTCAAAGTGTTTGACACCAATGCACAGACCTTTCCTGCCTTCGTAGCTGGGCAAGTAGACGGGTTTGGGCCTACCACGTCAGAAGCGATGCTCCTGGCAGCAAAGGGCGCTGACTTAAAGATCGTCATGGTCGAAGACAATTCACTCGGTGCCGATGTCGTGCTGGCGCGTAACAGCATCCAAAGTATCCAAGACTTTAAAGGCGAACGAATCGCCGTGGAAGTGGGTGGCCTTGGGCACTTCTTTTTGCTGCAAATTTTGGCAGAGGCAGGGCTAAAGGATAGCGATGTCAAATTGGTCAACACGCCGCCCGATGCTGCCGCTACTGCGTTTCAAACAGGCAAGATTAACATTGCCTATTCGTACTCACCCTTTAGCGGGAAAGCGATCGCTGCCCAAACGGATGGACGAGTCATCTATAGCTCCAAGCAAATGCCGACAGCGATCGTGGATGTGTTTGTGTTTAGTACAAAATTCGCGCAGGCAAACCCTAAAGCGGTCGCAGCCTTTGTCGAAGGCACCTTTAAAGGAGCGGAGTTCTTAAAGACCAATCGTAAAGAAGGCGTAGAGATTGCCGCAAAACAGTTCAAAATTAAGCCCGAAGAACTGGATCAGCAACTGCAAGGCATTCGCATTCCCGATGTCGCCACTAATGTTGCGATGCTCGGCGATCCCAGCAGCAAAGAGTACCTTCTACCGTCAATGACCAAACTCGCCGAATTTTTGCGCGCGCAGAAGCAGATTCAGACCCTACCTGACCCGTCAAACCTGCTGGACGCACAGTATGTCCGCGCCCTCATGCAAGCAAAGCAAGCTACGACTATGCAATGAGCCAGCAGGAGCCGATCGGCGCTGACGACTAATCGCTAATCGCTGAAAAGAGGAACAGTAAGCATGAATCCAGTCTTGATGAGTTCGTTAAGTTGGGTTGCCTATCAAGAACGCTTGCAGGATGACGGCTTGGTGCTATTGCTTCCCTGTGGCGCACTAGAGCAGCACGGTCCGCATTTGCCCTTGGGGACAGATGCGCTGTTGAGTGCAGCGATCGCCCAGGCTGTTGCCACGAAGGTAGGGGGCTTGGTTGCGCCAACCCTCAGCTATGGTTATAAATCGCAACCAAAGTCGGGAGGTGGGCAGCATTTTCCTGGAACAACCAGCCTGGATGGACAAAGTTTGAGCCAGATCACACGGGATGTCATTCGTGAATTTGCCCGCCACGGGGTCAAAAATCTCGTCGTCGTGGATGGGCACTATGAAAACCAGTGGTTTCTCACCGAAGGCATTGACCTTGCCCTACGTGAGCTTGGCACTTCTCATCCTCTCCGCATCATGCGACTGGAGTATTGGGATTTTTGCACTAAAGAGACGTTAAGCCACGTTTTCCCTGACGGCTTTCCAGGGTTTGCGCTTGAACATGCTGCCGTCATTGAAACGTCACTGATGCTGCATTTCTATCCCGAGCTAGTCAGCCTGGATCAAATCCCAGACGATCAGCCCGCAGACTTTCCACCTTACGATATGTACCCCACTCGCACGGAATGGGTGCCATCGTCCGGGGTGCTTTCATCTGCTAAGGGAGCCAGCGCCGAGAAAGGGCAAGGGATGGCAGAGCAGCTTACGGATAGCATTGCAGCAGCGATCGTGCGTGAATTTAGCCACAGTGAGGCAAAATGAACGGCGTATGGTATACGAATGATAAGAAGCCAGGAGTCAGAGTCAGAAACAGACAGGTAGGAATAGGAGTAGCAGGGGCAACTGAGGAAGCAGGCGCAGCAGGGGAATAACTCAAAACTTTTATCCCTCACTTCTCATCCCTCATCCTTCATCCCTCACCCCTCCCTTCTCCCCCACAATCCCGTTCTGCTTGCTGTAGTGTTTGCTGCATTCTGGACTTTATACAAATGTCACAATTCTTCGTTAGCTCATAAGGATGGCAGGATTGATGAATTTCTCTAAGTCGCCCCGTTGGACACGCCGCCAAGCTTTGTGGATGATGACAGGGGCGATCGCAGGAGCCGGTCTCCATGCCTGTGCTAAACCGCCCGAAGCACCGACCGCACAGTCTTCCGCTCCGACGACAGCCGGTGGAGTGGCACCAGCCTCGATCGGTATCACTACCTGGATTGGCAACACACCGCTGTATATTGCTCAAGAAAAAGGCTTTTTTAAGGACTTAGGTTTGGATCTTGCCATTAAAGTGTTTGACACGGTCGCACAGGCATTCCCAGCCTTTATCTCAGGTCAAATTAATGCGTTGGCACCTGTAACGTCTGAAGCTGTCACGCTGGCATCTAAGGGCGTAGATTTCAAAGTGGTGACAGTGGAAGATACCTCCCTGGGTGCTGATGTTGTGCTGGCACGTAACAGCATCCAAAGTATCAAAGACTTTAAGGGCAAAAAGATCGCCGTTGAATTGGGTGGCATTGGTCACTTCTTCTTACTGCAAATTCTTGCTGAAGCGGGCTTAACGGGCAAAGATGTGACGCTGATCAACACGCCACCCGATGCGGCGGCGGCGGCGTTCCAGTCGGGCAAAGCGGAAATTGCCTATTCGTATTCACCGTTTAGCGATCAGGCGATCGCAGCGCAGAAAGACGGACGAGTCATCTATAGCTCGAAGCAAATGCCCACTGCGATCGCTGACCTCTACATCTTCAGCACAAAATTCGCGCAGGCGAATCCTAAAACTGTCGCGGCGTTTGTGGAAGGCAACCTTAAAGGCGTTGAATTCCTAAAAACCAACCGTGAAGAAGGTTTGAAAATTGGTGCTGCCAAGCTGAAGCTGAAACCAGAACAACTCGATCAACAGCTTAAAGCCATTCAGATACCTGATAGAGCAATGAACATGGCTATGTTAGGTGATCCTAACAGTGACCAATACTTGCTGAAGCCGATGACCCAACTGGCAGAATTTTTGAAAGAGCAGGGACAAATTCAAACCGTACCAGATCTTGCGAAAGTGCTGGAACCGCAATACGTTACAGCAATGAAGTAGAAACGGCGCATCGCGAATGACTGATCATCCTTCTCTCTCTGTGGCAGCAATACCGCACCCTTTTCCGATCGCCCTGGGCACAACCGCCCTGCTAGTCATTGATATGCAGCACGATTTCTGCCATCCAGACGGGTTCTGTGGTCATGATTTGGGTGTTGATTTATCGGCTGTTACTGCGATCGTGCCTCGCATTCAAACAGTGGTTGAGTGGTGTCGCCGCCACGGCATCATGGTTGTCTATACCCGCGAAAGCCATCGAGCCGATTTGTCCGATGTCTCCCCCAGCAAACAGCTCCGGTATACCAATGCTGGCTATCCAGTCGGTACACCAGGAAACATGGGGCGCTTTCTCGTGCAGGGCGAAGCGGGAACGGCTCTGCTGGATGCGTTCCACCCCTTACCGACCGAACTGACGATCGACAAACCAGCCCAATCTGCCTTTGTTGCCACTGACCTGGAAGCACAGTTGCGCGATCGCGGCATTACCCATCTTCTGTTGACAGGCGTAACGACTGAATGCTGCGTGTTGGGCACCTACCGCCACGCCAGTGATCTTGGTTTCTACTGCCTGTTGCTAGAAGACTGCTGTGCTGCGTTTAGTGATACCGAACATCAAGCCGCGATCGCGGTCATTCTGGGCGAAAATGGCGCGATCGGCTGGGTCGCTACGTCTGACACGCTTCTAGCTTTGAAGAGGGACGTTCTTTGAAAGAGGGACGCTAGAGGTAACGTCCCTACAAAAGCGTTTATTTAACCGCGATCGCTTCCACTTTCGCCGTTGCCTCTTCCGGGGTGTAGTCTGCTAACTTGGCATTGATTTCATCGCGCACAATCTTGCGGTAATCAATGAAGTGTTCTAACAGCGCACAGTTGGTCAAGTAATGTTTGAACACGCCAGGATTGCGTTGCAGGATCGAAAAGAGCTGCCGCCAAAACTGAACGCGGGTGCTGCGTTGCACGCCCTGCCGCCAGCAAATAGTGAGCATTGCCCGGATGTCTACCAGCCCTGGCCGCTTGAATTTTGCTTTGTTGGGACTGGGCTGCATTGACAAAAAGTGACGGTAGACTCGCGCCAGATAGCGATCGGGTTCATACAGTTCCCAGAAGCAACGGACGTATTCTCCCGCGATTTCCTCAAGTGGACGAGTCGGCACAAAGTTAGTAAGCGTGGTTTGGTGGATATTCGCTTCGCCATCACCTGCCCGCAGCCGTCCTTCTTTCTCGAGCCGATGCCACAGAGCGGTGCTGGGTAGCGCTTGTAGCATACTAAAATGCGCCTGAGGGATAGCAGTTGCTTCCACAAAATCAATAATGCGATCGCCTGCGCCTGCTTTCTCGCCATCAAAACCGATGATGAACCCAGCCATCACCCGCAAACCTGTACGGTTGATTGTATTTACTGCTTCTACCAGAGAATTACGGGTGTTCTGAAACTTTTGCGTCATTGAGAGGCTATCGGTATCAGGCGTTTCGATGCCCAAAAAGACCGCTGTAAAGTTCGCGGCAATCATCAAGTCAAGCAATTCCTGGTCTTGTGCCAGATCCACCGACGCTTCAGTAGACAGAGTAAAGGGATAGCCGTGCGCTGCCATCCAGGGTGCAAGCTCCTTCAGCATCAGCTTGACGTTGCGCTTATTGCCAATGAAGTTGTCATCGACCACAAAAATCGGTCGTCGCCAGCCCAGGTCATACAATGCCTGTAGCTCTGCCAGCAATTGAGTGGGTGTTTTTGTGCGTGGCTTGCGTCCGTACAGCACGATGATGTCGCAAAACTCGCACTGAAAGGGGCAACCTCGCGAGAACTGCACCGACATATCGCCGTAGGCATTTAGCTCTAGCAAATCAAATCGGGGCACAGGCGTATCCGTTACCGCAGGCTTTTCGTCGCCAGCTCGAAAGACTCCTGATGTCTCACCACGTTCCAGGGCGCTGACCAGCATGGGTAAGGTGATTTCGCCCTCATCCAGTACCAAAAAATCTGCTCCTGCTGCCTGCGCCGCTTCTGGCACAGAGGTAACATAGGGACCACCCACCGCGACTAGCTTACCCTGCCGCTTTGCCGACTCAATGAGGTAAAGCATATCGGGCTTTTGCACAATCATCCCAGAGATGATCACCAGGTCTGCCCAGTACCAGTCGGCACTACTCTCATGCCGCACGTTGCGATCGACTAACCGAAATTCCCAGGTCTGCGGCAAAATTGCTGCCACTGTAGTCAAGCTTAAGGGTGGTAACGAGACCTTCCGTCCGACTAATTCGAGGGCTTTATCAAACGACCAGAACGACTTCGGAAACAGCGGATAGAGGAGTAAAACGCGCATACGAGATCCGAGCCTACAGCTACGATAATTGTTCGACTAAGCAAAAAAGTATTGTTAGGAACAGCTCGATTATCAACGCTTATTTATTCTTTTGAGAAAACTTGCGTATATCTTAAGCATTGAGTCAACTGCGCTTCAAGCGATCGTTTATGGCATCATCCACACATCGTCCTAGCAGAGCAGCCACAATGATTCCCTAGAAGCAGCGTCGGATGTTGAACTAGCTAACCTGAAACGACTGCCTCAAGGGAATAAATTCCTCTGTCTGTCGATTTTTCAATTTTGTCTAATGTCTTCAAACTGTCTGACTGTTTCCTCAGAGTACAGGCGCTCACCACACTCTAGACAGACCTCTGCTTTAACCCGCAAAACAGCCGTGTGTAAGCCACCGCGCAAAAGCTTCTGCACGTCTTTCCCAACTAATTCACTGTCACAAGGAGGGCATTGCTGAAAAGCATTCATAAGTTTAGGCAAAATCATCCGACGGTAGCGGGATCTCGTCACCGTGTTCGTATACCGTTTCGATCCAAAGTTGTCGCGCTTCTTCAATATTCGCCATGATTTCATCTGGCGTTTCGCCCTGCGTGATGCATCCTGGCAGATCTTTGATCATCGCCACATAACCACCTTCTGGCTGTGGATACACTGTGATTGGATAACGGAGGTGGAGATAGTGTTCTAGAGATTCACGGCTCGCCTGTTTGGTTTGCATACCAGTCCTTCAAGTTGAGTAAGCGCACAATCTGCTTGACGTAGGTTCGCTTGACTTTCTGCCCGCTAGCTTTGGGTATGACCTGTACCTGTCCGCGATCGTTCCGAAAGGTATGATGGCTCACTTTTGATCGAACTTCGCTAAACCCAAACGCTTCCAACAGATAACGTACTTCCTCAAATCTAACCTCAGACGGCTCCGATAGAAAGCTCTCAACCAATTTGATTAATTTCATTTCCTTGTCTGTTGCCTGTATCGAGCTTATGCAGATTACTCCTAGTAATATCCTTGTTTTTGTTTTAGCCAACTGCGTTTTTAACCAAAACTCAGCATCAGCACAATCAATGCGTTATGTTACTGCAAAAGCTTGTCAGAGGCTTATTCAAGGTTCTCAGAAGTAGAGTAGAGTCCTTAACCATCTTCTGAATGGTTTAAGTGATCTATTCCACTCTAAAACTGAAAATGCTTGCCTAAAAGCTCATTAAAGCATCTTTTATTTTTTGACAAATTAATGACCATCATAAAGTCGCCAGTACCGCAAGTAGGGTCTTAAACCCGGCAACAAACTACCGATTAGTGAACTATGATTTTTTCTTGCTAGGCTGTTCAACAGGCAGCGTTTTTACCGTCAAGATTTGTGGCAGCGTGGAGTCACGTGGATACAGGAGATCTACCTGTACTAAACGTCGATCGCCCGCTGCCAGCTTCATCACGAGCCATCTCGCACATAATGGAAGTTTCTGCCGCTCTTGTACGAAAAATCACAGTCTTTTCATCCGCATTGCTCTCTTCATGACTATCTTTTTAAGCCGTAATTCAAGTCTACTCTTATGCCATCTTTAGCCTTCTATATTGTTGATGTCTTTGCTGAAGAAAAGTATGCAGGCAATCAATTAGCAGTCTTTACGGACGCGGGAGCGTTAGCGACTGAGACCATGCAGCAGCTTGCGAAAGAGATGAACTATTCAGAAACCACATTCATTTTGTCGGCAGAACCACGATCGCGTGGGTATGATGTGCGGATTTTTACGCCCAATCAAGAGTTACCTTTTGCCGGACATCCAACCTTAGGAACGGCGTTCATCTTGCAGCATAAAATCATCCAAAAACCTGTTGAAACCGTTGCGCTCAATCTTAAAGTCGGACAAATTCCTGTCAGCATCCTTTACAAAAATGGGCTGGCTGATGTGCTGTGGATGGAACAGCGATCGCCTGTTTTTGGTGACGTGTTTGCAGCAGAGACGATCGCGCCTATCCTTAATCTTGCCTTAACCGATATTGATACTCGCTTCCCCATTCAAGCGGTTTCAACGGGCGTTCCTTTTATCATCGTGCCGCTTAAAACTCATCAGGCATTGAAGCAAGCCAGGGTAAACAAAGACCGTTACTTTACTTTCATTGAAAATACGCAAGCAAAAGAAATACTGGTCTTTTGTCCGGAAACTTACAGCCCTGGCAATCACCTGAGCGTGCGCGTCTTTGCTGACTCGTTAGGTATTCCTGAAGATCCGGCAACTGGTAGCGCGAATGGCTGTTTGGCCGGGTACTTAGTGCAACACTCTTATTTAGGGCAGCCGTTGATTGATCTTCGCGTTGAACAGGGCTACGAAATTGGTAGACCATCGCTTCTACTACTCAAAGCAACAAAAACGGCGACCCAGATTCAAGTTTCGGTTGGTGGTCGTGTCATTTTGGTGGCTCAAGGCAAATTTGTGTAATGACGTTTGGAGTGCATTCATTAATGCGATTAGTGAGAGGCTATATTGTCAGCCTGTTTGATGCAGAATTTGTGGTTACAGGTTTCAAGACGGCTGTTTTTGTTGGCTCTCTGCTCTTTGTGATTAATCACGGCGGCGCACTGGTGCGAGGAGAAATGAACCAGGAACGCTGGCTCTCTGTCCTTGCAACGTACGCAATGCCTTACCTGGTGAATGTTTATGGTCAGTACAGCTACCGTTATAAGCTGAAGGAGCAAAGCTCACCGTTCGGTGATGTCAAAAGCGCACGATCAACACACTAAGGTTTCAGTCTCATTTTCTGGTTTCATACATGGCGCTTAAGGACGTAGAAAACCAGCAGGCGATCGCTGGTAAGTGCCTCAATGGTCTTAGTCCACTCAATTCACTTGTTTTTCTCTGCCTCTACTTGGGTTGCATAGAGCGCCTTCAGTGCTTCAAGCTGTTCTTCAACGTTTTTAATAATCTGACCCAGTGCCGGTAAAACGCTCAGTTGCTCGGCATGAAGGGAGGAATAAAAGCGGGTGCGTGCGCGAATTTCACTCACTTTGGACTGAAGGTTTTGGGCGATCGTGAGGGCATCGCGACTCAAAGTGGCAAGCTGTTGCTGTTGGTAAAACTTAAGTGCTGCGCCTCGTAACACTTGTACAGTTGCTTCTTCTCCGTGCGTTCCCGGCATGACACGTAGCCGCAGCAGTAAGCGTTGTTTTTGATAAAGCCGTTCAATTTCAACCTGTTTGGGTTTTTGGACTGGCAGCAACGGCAGATGCGTTAGTAGCTTTAGCTCGTTCACAACACCCTGGATCACATCCAGGGGCAGCGCTTCCAATACCGACTGCAAAACTCCATCCTGGCTCCAAAGGATACGACCATGCTGGGACTGTCGTTCAAAATAGAGCCGCCCAATGCCACCAACAAGCAGCCGTCCCAAGAGTTCTACCAGCAGTTCTGAGGGTGGCAACGCTGCCAGAACGGTGACGGGTTCTGAAAGATGCTTTGGCTCGACTGCCAGCAACGGCAAGGCATCACCAACGCTTGGCGCGGCTGGCAGGGGGTTAGCAAACGGGCGATCGTCTGACAGGATCAGGGTTTCGTGCAGGCGCTTATCATCGTTAGACAGAGTCTCTGGCTGCTCGTCTGGGGCGATCGCAGGCGCGTGTTCCAAGATGGTTGCTGGTGGTTGCACCGATACCTCTGTACGATCCAAAGACGGTAAGACCATAGGCGGCGAAGCCACAGGTTTTCCAACGAGGGCATTGAGGTCTTCGGGGCTATCGACCAGCAATGTTGGGTGAGAGTCTTGATCCCCTACGGAGGGCGTTGGGTCTAACGTCGTGTTGCCTGCTCTTGGTGCGCCCTTTTTGGTTGCGTCTTGAGTGAGCCGTTGCCCGGTGTGTTGAGCGATCGCACGTGTAATACCTTTGGGTCTGCTCGGCTGTTTCTGGCTGCCCGTATAGCTTAGATAGGCAGAAAGTACAGCATGATGCACATCGGTCGAAAGCGTTTGCGGCGCGAGCGAACAGTTCATATACGCCAAAATACGGCGGACATAATCTAGCGCTGTGGCATCGTCTAAATTAACCATGCCCAGCTTGAGACGGCTGCCTTCTAGCGAGAGCGGTAGCAGTTGGTGGTAAAGACACGCCTCAAAGGGAAGGATGCTGTCAACCAGACGAAATACTTGTTCGGTATCGACCTGGGTTGTCCAGTCTACTTTGGGTTTTGCTGAAGCCACATCCTTCATAGCTGCTGTCTGTGCTTCAATTTGGTCGCTCTGTGAAGACACCATAAGAATGATACTGAGCCTGTTTGTGCTGCTGGTAACGTGAAATCGCAGACGTAGAGCCGATGAGCATAGATGCCAAGAATGATCGCCTGGTCGCCCTGATTCACCCTGATTCAGGTCTGTGAAGTGATGTCTAAAACTTAGCCTATTGCCAATGCTGAGCCGATGTTCATGCATCATCGATCGCTCAGACGGACTCGTTTAAACAACGGCGGTCAACCGTGGAAACGCTTCCCGTCCTGGCTTTCTTTAAAGTTGAGACGGCGTACTTTATGTAGCTACAGGCTGTAAATTACCCTTCCTTCTTATTCTGTCGCATTTTACAGCTAAGAGAATGCTTAGATTTGTAAGTCCAGGTAGGCAAGCTCGGACTTACAGGCTCACGTTTGCAGACTGGCAGTTGCACCGATCGTTGGCTAGCAAGGGGTATATAGAGTTGCTGGATAAAACCACCGTTGCTCCCATGCGGTTTATTTAATAAACCCGCTGTTCTGGCATACTAGCCACCCTGCTCCGGCGCATTACCTAACCAGGCGACAACAAGCTCTTGTTCTGTTTTAGAGGCGAAGACACGTACAGCATGGTAGTTGATTTTTTCGCGTAGACGGTAGACCTGGCGCACGGGCATATCTAGCGCTTCGGCGATCGCTTCTTGCGATCGCCCTTGTAGATAGAGCCGCAACCATGCCGCTGCAGTATCACCCAGCTTCTCGCTCAGGTACGCCTCAAAGTTTTGGGAAACGGCAGCGCGTAACTCCTGTTGCTCCTGTAGGGCTTGGGCATCCTGATATTGGGAAACGGCTTGCGAATCGAGCAGGCTGACGGAACCTTCAGCATCATCAGGTGAGATTTCTTCGGAAACCAGACGGATGAACTCTTGTGCAGGCACCTGGGTCATGCCGCCTCGCTGCGATCGACGCAGGTAGTTGACAAAGCGGTACGACAACAGTGGTTGATTGCGGATGGGACGCAGGCAGTATTCCTCAGTGCTTGCCAGCAGCAGAGCATTTCGCAACCGCGCATCAGTCGTACATTTGGAGATCCAGAGGATTTGCTGCTGCATATACGAGTCGGTTTGCAGCAGTTCTTGAATGATTTCTTGCAGCACATCAACGACAGTACGCTGGCGATCGCGCGAGAGCGCAATCCACGTGCGAATTTTGTTGCGAATGAGAAACAGGCTGCTCAACCGTTGAATCAGACTTTTGTAGGCGCGTTCGGGGCCAAAATCGAGATAGCGCTGACGCAAAATCCGATAGCGGTAGTCCATTGCCTGCTCTGCAATGTGCCGTGCTGTGGGCGTGAGGTCGTCAAACCGCGCTAGATTCTCGCCCATTAGCCAGCCTACAATGCTCTCTCGAGTCGCAGCGCTATGACCTGGGATGTCTGTCTCTAAGCGCGATCGCCAATCGGTTGCGATTACTTCAGCCAATACCATCGTTTCAGTCAATACCAGTGAGGTTGTCATCCCAGTCGTCCTTAAACGCCCTCTTCAAAGAGTGTGCCTTACACCCCCTACTTAGCGCACTCACCCACAATGGTTAATCTGGGTTGCCAACTTCAGAAAACTGCGGTTGGCTGACTGGTTACCGAGCGCCGACCCAAAGGTAGCGATTAACGGCATCACTAGCATTGTACTGACCGCTTTCCAAAGTTCAGCATTCTGAACGTTGAGTTTTGCCACGTTGAGTTTGCCGAAGCGATCGCCGCTCATGAACGTGCGATCGCCTGCTCTCACCGCAACACACCAGAGAGACGATGAAATCTAGTCATCGGAGCCTTAACTCAAAACCCTCCTCAGCAAGCTAATTGGCATTGAGCGATGGCATGACAACGTTCCGGTTAACGGATGCCGCCAAAGACTGCTAGTTCAAAAAACTTAAAGAAACAGTCTACCTGCTGGAAGCCGATCGCCCGTAGCCACTCGCACTGCACGTCAACAGGCACCAAAATATTTGCCTTTTTGTCCTCGCGGTGGACAAACGTTTGCCCAATTTCTTTCCGTGATCGCGGGTCGCCTTGCGTCTGATGCCATTGATAGATTGCCTCTACCAGCGTGTCGTCAAACAACGCTTCAACCCAGGGTGTCGCAGAGGCAACGTGTTCGATCTGGAGGAAGCCGCCGCCCGATCGCAACAGGTGAAAGATCTCGCGATAGAGTGCCTGCTTGCGATCGTTCGGCAAATGGTGAATACAGTAACCTGACAGCACCGCATCGAACGGCTCTAGACCGTTTTGCCAGTCTGGTGTGTAAAGGTCTGCCTGTACAACGTTTACCCGTTTGCCAAATAGTTGCAGCCGTTGCGTTGCCTGCTCTAGCATCGGTGGCGAAAAGTCGATCGCCGTGACGTGTGCCTCTGGGTAATGGCTCAGGATGGCGTGGGCGGATCCGTCCCATCACCACAGCCCAAGTCGGCAACACGGCAAATGGGACGTTCCAATTGGTCAAGCACGCGCAGCGCAATGTTAATCTGCTCGGTAGCGAAGGGAATGGCACCCCGTACGCCCGTCAAAAAACTTTCCGCCACCGTGCGGTTTTGCCAAATTTGATCGGTTCTCATGGTTACGTGCGTTCCGAAGCCAAACTGCTGGTGCTGAGGGGTACCATGCCCCCCGTAGTGGTCAGCCCCAAAAACATTGATTCATTTGGCTGGATCAAACTACCTGTAAGAACACATCGTTCTTCTTGTTGAGCGATCGCTGCGACGGTAGCGCGAATGGTGGGGAGCGCTTGAGGCGAATAGGTTCCCGACTTTTGCTGCACATACTGCCAGAGTACGTCGCGGATGAGTGCTTGATAGCCCTGGTTGCCAGAAAGCTCTTTGAGTTTTTCTTTTAACTCCCGCTCTAGTCGAATGCTGGTAACTTCCATGTCGGTTGTGGCGGTGCGGGTCAGTGTATGCATGACGGGACTCCTTATACTATGGATGGTCGTAATACAAGTGTAGTATGTTGAGTCAGTTATGCAAGCGATCGCACCCGCTACGGAGACATGAAAGAAATGTGAGTGTATAGCATGAT
>DATNQS010000277.1:0-4653 GCA_036703925.1 Candidatus Sericytochromatia bacterium | reverse complement strand
TTGGAGATGCTAAGATTTGAGCGATTGCAATCAAAGGTGATGAACGCTTAAGGCGATCGCCTACAACAAACTATTCGCTTCTAGGGTTCCGGTCTTGCATAAGTGAGATGGCTGGTCCGAGAGAAGCAGCCGCATAGACCTACGATCGTTCAGGCAAAGCGGTCACACGGCGGGAAAAAAGCCCGGGAGAGCCAAGCAACAGAGATCACTGTTGGCGGCTTCCTGGGCTTTGTCGTTTCAGTCGTTTGTTTCACAAGGAGTACATCATGTCTACCGAACCACACTCGATCGATCCAGCCTTAATTACCTGGGATGAAGTCATTCCCGGTGGTGCCTATTGGTCTCGCATCATCAAGCGTGGCAGTACGCTTCGCCTGGTTGCGCCAGAAGGTTCCAGAGGCGTTGCGTTTCTCTGCTACAACGCCGACAACACGATCGAACGATACAACGCTGCCGATACTGCCAAGATTCAGTTCAACGCCTTCCTCAAAAAAGGAATGCTGCTCTACTCCGATATGGGTCGCGTCTTGTTTTCCATCACAGAAGATACGTGTGGTTTGCATGACACATTGGGCGGTTGCAGTAATTTGGCGACCAATTCTAAGTACGGAGAGGGAGACTTCAAGAACTCGCGGGATAACTTCTTACTAGCGCTGATCAAACGCAACCTGGGCAAGAAAGACATCATGCCGAACCTGAACCTGTTTACTCGCATCGCGGTTGATCCAAATGGCAATCTCTCCTGGGCAGAGAAAACCGCGCAACCTGGGGATTTTATTGATTTGCGAGCAGAGATGAATGTGTTAGTGGTGCTGTCGAACTGCCCGCATCCCCTTGATCCGAGTCCCACGTATGAGGCAAAGCCAATTCGGGCGATCGTCTGGAACGCTCCCGCATCCACTGCCGATGATCCCATGCGGACAAGCAACCCAGAAGCAGTACGTGGGTTCCAAAATACTGATGCGTATTTGGGGCAGTTAGTTTAAGGAAGGCAGGAGGCAGAAGGCAAAATGTGGTAGCCCTCCTCACACCTTACTGCTCACCCTTATCTACCCTTATCTAGTAGTGATTCATTTGGAGGATTGAACGATGGTTGCGGCAATGATTGAACTTGACCCTAAACAAGCAATTTACAATGAGGTATTGCCCGCTCGCAAGCCCTGGGCGAAGGTGCTCACGAAAGGACAAGTGCTGCGGATTGTGGATTTGGGTGGCAATCAGGCAGTGGATTTTCTGGTTTACAACGCGGATGATCCGAGTGAGCGGTACAGTGCCCCGGATACGATTCGGGCACAGGGCAATATTTTCATCACCACCGGCACAAAGCTGTATTCCAATGATGGCAATGTGCTGATGACGGTGCTAAACGATACCTGTGGACGGCATGATACATCCGGTGGTGCCTGTAGCTGCGAGAGTAATTCGGTGCGCTTTGGCTTGGATAAGAAATGGCAGCACGCTTGTGTCGAAAACTTTCTCTACGCCATCAAAGATTACGGCTTAGGCAAACGGGATATGACGAGCAACATCAACTTTTTTATGAATGTGCCTATCAGTGAAGACGGCACCCTCGAAATTGTGGATGGTATTTCTGATCCCGGCAGCACAGTCGAGCTACGGGCGGAGATGAAGACGCTGGTGGCAATTTCCAACTGTCCGCAGATGAACAACCCTTGCAATGGCTACAATCCCACCCCAATTCAGTTGATCATCTGGGATGCGGTGTGAGGCAGTGGTCAAGTAAGGATGGGTTATAGACTTGCTCCGGGTGAGAACGGTTTCACTTACTGCTGCAAGCACCCGTTCCAAGACTGGATTGCTCCCCTTTGAAAGCAGTACCCTTCTGCCTAAACATACACTGTCCTTGCTTGATCAGGAATCGTTCCTGTTTGCAACATAATCATTCCTGTTTTCAGTCGGATGCTTCTAGCTTTGAGTGAGACCTTTCTTGGTTAAAGGCGGACGGTTTTCATTTCAACTGAGACCGTTCTTGTTTGAAGGTAGATGATTCTTGCTTGAAAGTAGATGGTTCCTGTTTGAGATGAGGAAAACTTATCTCTGGATGAGAACGTTCTTGTTCAAAGTAGGAATCGTCTCACTGAAAACCACAACGATCGCGTTTGAGATAAGAAAATTGCGACTTCAAACTGAAAAGCTCTAAGAAAAACTTAGAGCTTTTCATGCTTACGATGGAAAATTTCTGTTTTACATAAGCAAACTGGATACTTATGTTCCACGGTTGCGGTTGGCGATCGCTCACTTCACCGTTGGCGTTTGCTTGTGCCACTCGGTTGCTTGTTCGTAGGCATACGCAACTTGCAAGACCTGATCTTCGCGCAGGACGTTACCAATAATTTGCAGACCGATCGGCAAACCCTGGCTGTCAAACCCACAGGGCACGCTGATGCCGGGAAGCCCTGCCAGGTTAACCGGGATGGTCATCAAGTCAATCAGATACATACTGAGCGGATCGGTGGTTTTGTCGCCTGCTTTAAATGCAGTTGATGGTGCGGTCGGGCTTACCAACACATCGACCTGACCAAACGCCTCTTCAAAGTCTTGCTTGATGAGCGTTCGCACTTTTTGCGCTTTGAGATAGTACGCATCGTAGTAGCCAGCCGACAGCGCGTAAGTGCCAATCATGATGCGGCGTTTGACCTCGGCACCAAACCCTTCAGCACGGGTGCGAGTGTACATCTCCATCAAGTCTTCTGCATTGGGAACGCGGCTACCGTACTTAACACCGTCGTAGCGGGCAAGGTTTGCCGACGCTTCGGAAGGCGCAATGATGTAGTAGGCGGCAATGCCGTAGCGAAAACGGGGACAGGAGATTTCTTTAACCTCAGCACCCAGACTTTTGAGCTGGTCGATCGCCCCATTCACCGCTTTCTCCACGTCTGGGTCAAGCCCCTCGCCAAACGTTTCTTTGATCACGCCTACTTTCTTGCCCTTGAGGTCAGGCGTGAGGTATTGCGTATAGTCGGGTATTTCAACCTTGAGGCTGGTAGAGTCTTGGGGATCGTAGCCTGCGATCGCCCCCAGCAAAATGGCAGCATCTTCGACCGATCGCGCAAAGGGACCAATCTGATCCAACGAAGACGCGAACGCCACCAAGCCATACCGCGAAACCAGACCATAGGTTGGCTTCATGCCCACAATGCCGCAGAATGATGCAGGCTGACGGATTGAGCCACCTGTATCCGAACCAAGCGAAACAACACATTCTCCGGCTGCAACTGCGGCTGCCGAGCCACCCGACGAGCCGCCGGGTACTCGTGTGGTATCCCACGGATTTGCCGTCAGTTGAAACGCCGATGTTTCTGTCGAGCCGCCCATCGCAAACTCATCCAGATTTGTTTTGCCAACGGTCACGGCTCCGGCATCCGCCCGCTTTTGCGTCACAGTCGATGCATAAGGCGGCACAAAGTTTTCGAGAATGCGTGAGGCACACGTCGTCGGGATGCCTTTGGTGCAGAGGTTGTCTTTAATGCCGATCGGAATCCCCGCCAGCAGCCCAATGTCTTCATCGGCTGCAATCCTGGCATCAACCTGACGCGCCTGTGCTAACGCATGATCCGCTGTGACATGCAAGAAGCTATGCAGTGTTGGCTCCAATGCCTGAATCTGATCGAGTGCCTGTTGAGCCATTTCAACTGCCGATCGCTCTTTGCTGATGAGTTGCTGGTGCAATTCGCGGATCGAAAACCTGCGAATGGATGCCATGCCTTAACCTCGTTCTGACTCTATGTGCAAACTACAGTATACGGTTCAGCGCAAACGCGATCGCGTATCTAGCAGTCAGCCATTAGCGGTCAGCCGTCAGCGGTCAGCCGTTAATGGAAAGCGTCAGTAGAGCCTTGGAAGGGATCACGTCCTGCTCAGTACAGCGAGCCAAATAGCTGATAGCCGTTAGCTATCAGCTAACTCCAATCGCAATAAGGTAAGGTCTTCGATCGCCCTATCTCTTATAGTGAAGTTAACCATTCTTGCTTTAGAGGCAAACATTGTGTTTACTCTAGCCCTACGCCCCACATTAGAACTAACCGATGAGCAGTTTGAGCAAATCTGCCAAGCCAATCGGGATTTGAAATTTGAGCGTACGGCTAAGGGAGAACTGGTCATTGTGGCTTTAACTGGGGGAGAGACCGGACGGCGTAATCTAAATCTGAGCGGACAGTTGTGGCTTTGGAATCAGCAAACCGGGTTGGGTGAAGGCTTTGACTCCTCTACAGGTTTTCGGTTGCCCAATGGTGCGATTCGTTCACCCGATGCGGCCTGGGTGCGGTTAGAGCGCTGGCAAGCTTTGACTCCAGACCAACGGAAAAAGTATGTGCCTCTCTGTCCTGATTTTGTTGTTGAGTTACGGTCTGCCAGTGACGAACTGATGGATCTCCAGACAAAGATGCAAGAGTATCTGGAAAATGGGCTGCAATTAGGTTGGCTTCTTGATCCAGAAACAGAAACGGTGGAAATCTATCGATCGAACCAAGCGGTAGAGTTGTTGGAAAAGCCCGTCAATCTTTCTGGAGAAAGCATCTTGCCTGGATTCGTCCTTGCGTTGACTGGAATTTTGACGGTTTGAACACTGATACTTGCACGCCTAAGTGCGCGAGCGCTTGATATGCGTCACGATCCAGCGATCATCAGCAGACG
>DATNQS010000276.1:0-2146 GCA_036703925.1 Candidatus Sericytochromatia bacterium | reverse complement strand
AGATTAAATCAATGGCAGTTTTGAAACAATTTGGGATTTTATTTGTATTGGGCATTGCAGGAATTGCGATGGTTACGATTACGTCGGCTCCATTAGTTGAGCAACAGTTGGCGAAACTGTCTCCAGAAACACTGGAAAAAGTGCCTCCACTGCGGATTTTAATGCTTCTGCAAGGACTACAGCTTACAGTTCTACTGGCAATCAGCATTCTGATCGGAATTGGTTGTGCCTATCGTGTTGGATTAAGCTCCCATTTGATTGATCATTGGGTGTTTCACATCGCTAAGTCTCCATCTTTTGCCGTTGAGATGAAGTGGAGCTTGGGTGTAGGTGCAGCGACGGCGATCGTTCTCTTGTTGCTCGATCAGTTGATGCAACCTGTCCTACCTGAAGCGCTACGGGCAGCCAATAATACAGAGCCAAGTGGGTTGAATTTGCTTACAGCAATGTTCTATGGCGGCATCACTGAGGAAATTCTGATGCGCTGGGGTTTAATGTCGCTGCTTGTTTGGATCGCGTGGAAAGGGCTAAAACAAGGCGTTACGTTGCCAAGTCAAGGGATTTACCAGGGTGCGATCGTTCTAGCCGCGTTGGTATTTGGACTACTACACCTGCCAGCGACTGCCGCGATCGTTTCCCTCACTCCAGTTGTGATTGTCCGAGCGATATTACTCAATTGGATTGCTGGCATTGCTTTTGGTTGGCTCTTTTGGCAATACTCGCTTGAGGCTGCGATGTTATCCCATGTCAGCTCTCATGCCTTTTCCTTTGCTCTTAGTCTTTTGCTGGCAAGATTTGTCTAAGCTTTTTTCTAAAGCGATTTCATGATTATTTCAAGAGAGAACAACCGGACTTGATTTTAGGAGAAATAGAATGATACTGCACGATAAAGTGGCGTTAGTTACGGGAGGCGCATCGGGAATTGGTCGAGCAACAGCGATCGCATTCGGTGCTGCTGGAGCAAAGGTAGTATTCTCAGGCAGACGCGATGCAGAAGGAGAAAAAACTGCCAAACTAATCCGTGAAACAGGCGCTGAATGCTTATACGTTCATTCAGATGTCTCAAAAGAGGAAGATATCAAAGCGTTAGTGCTTCATACGGTTGCAACCTACGGGCGACTCGACTATGCCTTCAATAATGCAGGCATTGAAGGTTTTTTTAAGCCTCTGCATGAACAATCAATTGAAGACTTTGACAACCTGATGGCAATCAATGTTCGGGGACTGTTTTTGTGCATGAAGTACGAAACTCAGCAAATGTTGTCTCAAGGATCTGGTGTGATCGTGAACAATTCGTCAACGAGTGGTCTCGTTGCGTTTTCGGAGACTTCTCCTTACGTTGCCAGCAAACATGCAGTAATGGGGCTGACGCGATCGGCAGCTCTGGACTATGCCAAACAAGGTATTCGGATCAATGCCATCAATCCTGGTCTCATTGCGACTGACATCATGGCTCGTGCCGCCTACCAGATGGGCATGATGTTTGATGATTTAGGCTCTTTGGTTCCAATGGGTCGTATCGGTCAGGCAACAGAAATTGCTCAAGCGGTTGTGTTTGTCTGCTCTGATGCTGCGAGCTATATCACCGGGCAACCGTTTGCGATTGATGGTGGATATACAGCAGGCTAAATCGCGATCTGCCTTGGCAGATATCTTTTTGCGATCGCAGTTCCGAATAGGTGGTTTCTAAGCAATTTGCTGGAATGACCTCGAAACAGGTTCACTATCGCTGAAAAAAGCACCATCAGAATCTGAAAGAAACTGAGTGTTGGAAGTCATCACACTCAAGTAAATGCAACTGGTTTCATAGCAAGAGGTAAAAATCATGATACTTGAAAATAAGGTGGCTTTAGGACAGGTACTTTTTGCTGGAGGATCGGGCTTCGTGGGGCGCAATGCCGTCAGGTGGTTCCGCGAGAGGCACCCCAGCGTTCGAGTGCTCGTCGGAGGACGGAACCTGCAATCGGCAGGTGAAGTCGCCCAGGAGGTGGGCGCTGCCGAAGCCGTTGCCATAGATCTCGATAAGCCCCGCTTGGGTCTCGGTGATGATGTCACAGTAGCTGCTGTAGTCATGTTGGCTCCCGAAGCCGGACTCAAAGGACTGAGCTACGCGCAGGACTTGGGCATCCCTTACCTGAACATCAAC
>DATNQS010000275.1:0-9240 GCA_036703925.1 Candidatus Sericytochromatia bacterium | reverse complement strand
CTTTACCATCCTGCAAGGGTTTTCTAGCACCTTTCTGGCACCCAATTTAAACCGCATTGTGCGTCATATTCAGCAGGGTACGCTCGATTTTGTGCTGCTGAAGCCAATTAGCTCACAGTTCTGGCTTTCAACGCATACACTGTCGCCGTGGGGCGTACCGGATCTGGTGTTTGGGCTAACTGTTGTCAGTTATGCGGGGTCAAAATTGGGACTACAAGCGAGTGATTATTTGCTCAGCCTGGTGCCGATCGCCTTTGGTTTTCTGACTCTTTACAGCCTCTGGTTCATTCTGGGCGCAATGAGTATCTGGTTCGTCAAAATCTACAATGTGACGGAAGTCTTACGGGGTTTGCTGGAAGCAGGGCGCTACCCAATGGTGGCATATCCTACTGCTTACCGTTTTTTCTTTACGTTTGTTGTTCCCGTCGCTTTTCTGACCACCGTTCCAGCAGAAGTCATTCTTGGTCGTGGCGAAATGGGCTGGACTCTGGCGGCAGGACTACTGGCGATCGCACTACTCTTTGCTTCTGCTGCCTTCTGGCGGTTTGCGCTCCGCTTTTATACCAGTGCGTCGAGTTGAGATTCTACCTCCTCTGCTTCCCCTACTCACTCCGTTCCTCCTGGCTCCTCACTCGCTCCAAGTCTTGCGGCGTATTGCAGTTAAACAGCATTTGAGTGTCATGAAGTGGCAGTTCTTGTACAAACTCCTGGGCAAGCCAGGATTGAAAGGAACGATCGCCGCGCTCGATCGCCGCTCGTAAACTTGCCAAACAGCTCGTCCGGTAGAAACCACAGAGAGGCTCCCAGCCTTTGGTTGAACGAGGAAGAAGGGCGATCGCGTCTCCTACGTGTTCCAAAGCGTTAGTCCAATGTTGCAGCCGTTCACCGGACAAATAGGGTAAATCGCACGCTAGCAGCAGCACCCATTCTGTCTGCGCTGCTGGTTGTAGCGTCTCCAGCGCTTGAGCAAAGCCGATGAGCGGTCCATGCGGTGTGTTTTCGCCTGGTAGCGCATACTCCTGTATCAGATGGCAGGTCGGTAGCACGATCGCTCGATACCGTTCTGGGCGAAAGGTAATGACATAGACGATCGGCGTGCATTGCAATGCAATATCACACACTCGCTGGAGTAAGGGCACGTCCTGGATCGCAACAAGCGCTTTATCCTGCCCCATGCGCTTGCTCTGCCCACCAGCAAGGACGATCGCAGCTAGTAGTGGCATTGTCATCCTTCCTGCAATAGCCTTACTCGCAGTCCAGCGCTGCATCCTCTTGCTTAAACGGCAAGCCCTGGTTGATAGCGTCCATTTCGCGCTGTTCCATGTCATTCACCTGACCGATGTAAGAACGAAACAGTTGCATCAAGCGGGGATTATAAAAGCGATGCAGCGAGTGATTGGGAGTAGCTGGAAAGCCACGTCGTTTTTTATGCCGTCCACCAGCACCCGGATCAAAGGTTTTAATACCGTTTGCAATTGCCCACTCGATCGGTGTGTAGTAGCAAGCGTCAAAATGGAGACAGTCAATATCCTGAAATGATCCCCAGTAGCGACCGTAGAGCTTGGTGCCCTTCGTGAGGCAGAAGGACATCCCAATCGGCTGTGGACTATTGTCTTCATAAGCGGCAACAAACACCACGCGATCGCGGTAGTTAGGATAGAGTTGCTCAAAAAAAGTAGGGGTCAGGTATTTACTACCCCACCAGCCAAACTTATCGCAGGTATCGCTGTAAAAGCTGTACATCAACGGGAAGAGAGCAGGTGGAATGTCATCCCCCGTCATGGTGCGAATCGTCAGCCCTGCTTTTTCAACGGCTTTGCGTTCTCGCTTAATGTTGCGGCGTTGGTTCGCGTTGAACGCACCCAAGTAATCGTCAAAGGTTTGGTAGTCCTGATTCTGCCAGATAAAGCTGTGGTGCAGCCAGCTAAGAAAGCCGTGCCGTTCCATTGTCGATCGCCATTCTGGGTCAGCATACAGAAAATTGCAGCCCGAAATGTTATTGCGAACGCAAAACTGGTCGATCGCGTTGACCATAAGCCCCGTCAGTTCGTCTTCATCCTCTCCTGGTGCAATCAAAAAGCGATAGCCTTCCGCAGGCGTAAAGGGAGACATCCCCAGCAGCTTGGGATAATACTCAATGCCTAAACGACTTGCTACATCTGCCCACTGATGATCAAACACAAATTCACCATAGCTGTGTCCTTTCACATACAACGGTGCCACGGCAACCAAGTTGCGGTCTCGCCAGATCGTTAAGTGGTTGGGCAACCAGCCAGTCTCAGCAGTGGTACTGCCAGATGTTTCCATATTATGCAGCCACTCCCACTCAAAGAAGGGCGTTTGCAGGGGCAGCGCGAGAGCATCCCACTCCGCTTGAGGCACGTCGTCCAGGCTATTGACCCAGGCGATCGAGTAGCGAGGCTTCAATGATTCCACCATATAAGGGTTTGAAGGACTTCATACAGCGTAATACATTGGTAGAGGAGAGCGGCAAGGCAAAAGGCAAAAGGCAAAAGGCAAAAGGTAGAGGGCAAAAGGCAGAGGGCAAAAGGCAGAGGGCAAAAGGCAAAAGGTAAAAGGCAAAAGGTAAAAGGCAAAAGGTAAAAGCTGAGAGCTGACGGCTGACGGCTGAAAACTAAATCAACTCAAACTTTCTTCACGCGATAGTGTAGAAACACTTCATCATCAATTGTTCTCACCTCTAGAAGCTGTAGGCGGGGTGCTAACGCTGCCACTATCCCTTTACCGTCTACAGGTGTAGGCGCAGCGACTCCACCCAGTAGCAAGGGGCAGACTGTCAGCCACAGTTCATCTAGCAGGTTTGTCTCTAGCAAGGACGCGACTAAGGCTCCACCACCTAGCACTGCAAGGGTTTTCAGCTCTGATCCCCACAATTGTCCAAACGCTGCTTGCCAATCAATGGTGCCGATCGCGGTTTCTGTTACTAGAAGGCGCTCAAAGGCTTCTCCTTCTCGCCATTGACGTGCCCCTGCTGGGGTAGTGAGCAACCAACGAGGAACAGGTTGACGAAAAAACGGCAGTTGAGGATCAAGTGCTGCCGATCGCGAACAAACAATCTGTACAGGCTGTAGCGGCTTGCCCTGCTGCTGGCGTTGCTCTAACCACTCAGGCTGCACCACTCGCAGCGTTGTACCATACGCTCTCAAGGTGCCTGCCCCCATCAAAACACCATCGACTAACGCCACCTGCCGTTCTAAATGGGCTTTATCTTGAGCTGAACCAAAGTGTGCGGCTGTGCGACTAGCATCGGCAATCTTGCCATCTGCACTCATCGCCAGAACGGCTGTAGTTTTGGGGCGATTGTTCTGCTCAGGAGCAACCGCAACTTTGATGTTTAAATCTGCTTCCAAGTGGAATAATCGGCGCAACCGTTGTAATAATTGTGGGTAGTCCTTCCTTAAGAGCAGTTTAACTGTAGCATTGGCGATCGTCGCACGTAGGGATGGGGTATGTAAGGGCAATATCTTTTGGAGTTGATCGTGGTGGCTATTGGGTATTGCACTTCCGTCTAAACGTCCTATGGCTAAACCGGGTCAGTCTTCTTTCCGTCGTCTCCTCCTGTCGCGCATTCTGCTGTTGAGTATCCCCGTTTTGCTGACAGGCGAACTGGTTACTTACAATAAAGTTCGTAGCGGTTTGTTAGCGACCGCTCGCCAAAACTTAACTGAGAGTGCGGTTCGCAAAGGGAAAAACATTCGCGATTTGGTCGAAGTGATGCGATCGAATCTCGTGGCTGCCAGCGAAGCGTTTTCGAACCAGATCGATCGACCGCAAGAGGCACAAGAATTTGTCGCACGGATGAATCGCTGGTTGCCAAAAGGGGTTCAATGCGTGCAGCTTATCAATGTTCAAACGGGTCAAATTGACGGTAGCACCTGTGGCAATCGTGCCATCAGCCAGGTACTTGATAACCTCTGGTCAACGCAAAGCCAGGTTCTGCCCCCCCTGTCTAGTGTTCGCATTGCGCCTGTCAGACAGACAAAGGTCGTTAAGCAATCAACGCCACTACGACAGCTTGACCTTGTATTTAGCTCGCCCGTCTACGATTCCTTCGGACGGTTACGTTATGCGTTAAGCGTTCAATGGGCGGTACATCGTCAAGAAACTAGCCAGCCCGGATCGCTGTCCGGCTACACGGTTGTGATTGACGAAGACGGTACGATTCTGGCTCACCCCAAGGACGATCGCATCGGTCGCAATATTCGGCAAGAAGCGGATGCTACACGGTTGCAAGATATTGTGAACAGTGCGCTCGCGGGCAAAGAAGACCCTATTAACCCGCTCTTCTTCGAGGACAGCAGCGGCAACTGGTTAGCAGGCTCCAACCGCATTGAAATTCCCTTTAACGCTAGTGAAAACCGCACCTGGGTTGTACTTGCTGTCGCCCCACTTAATAATGCCCTCGCTGGGCTAGACGACCTTAAGCAAGTGCTTCTCGTCCTCACGATCGGATTGCTGGGCGCAAATTTGTTGGCAACGCTCTATATTGCCCGTGAACTGGCACGACCGATGGAGAAACTCGTCAATTATGCATTCCATATCTACCAACGACGACCGTCCGATCAGGCACCTAAAAACTTCAAGGTTAAAGAAATCAATCAGCTTGCCGAAGCACTCGACAACATGGTTGAGCGTCTGGAAGAGCGGGCAGAAGAACTGGAAGCTGCTTGGCAAGAAGCCCAAGCAGCAAACCAGATGAAGAGCGAATTTTTGGCAACCACATCCCACGAGCTAAGAACGCCGCTGAATGCTATTTTTGGCTGCATTGGTCTAGTAAAAGACGACTGCTGTGACAGTCGCGAAGAAGAACTGGAGCTTTTGCAGCAAGCTGATCAGTCAGCCAAGCATCTGCTCAACATCATTAATGATCTGCTCAACATTGCCAAGATTGAAGCAGGGCAGCTTGAACTTAGTCTGCAACCCGTTGTCATTCAGGATCTATGCCGGGAATGCCTCAAAATGGTACAGCCAGCAGCAGAGAAGAAACGTCTATCGCTTATCATTGATGTCGATAAGCACCTCAGTCATGTCGTACTCGATCAGCTACGGGTGCGTCAGATGGTGATTAATCTCCTGTCAAATGCGGTAAAGTTCACGCCAGAGGGTGGGCAGGTCAAGTTGAGCAGTCGTATTGGCTATGGGCATCAGCTAGAGCAAGATGCTCGACCCGATCACAGCCCGGTAAATGCCCATACACCTTACCTGTGTCTGGAAGTTGCCGATTCAGGGATTGGCATTCCCCCTGAGCGCTGGCATCTTTTATTTCGCCCTTTTCAGCAGGTTGATTCGTCATTAACGCGCCGACACGAAGGTACAGGACTGGGTTTGGCGCTAACGAAACGGTTTGCCGAACTGCACGGCGGCACTGTTTCGTTTCAATCCACGCTCGGTAAAGGCAGTACGTTTCGGATCTGGCTACCATCACGAGAACCCACCCCTGTAGAGCCTATCAGCGTGATCGATCGCTCGGTCTCTGGCAACCATAGTCGAGAGACAACACGGGATGCGGCAGATACAGCATTGTATCCTGATGTATCTGATCACTCTGTTTCTTCAATCAGCTAGGTCAGCAGCGTTCATTATGTCGTGTTACCAGAGGTTAGACTTCTAGTTACTGCTGGGAGCTGCGATCGCTCACTACAGCAAACGCAGCTTGGGCGGCGGCTTGCTCTGCCGCTTTAATGGAGCGACCGCTCCCTTCTCCCAGGCACTCACCACGTACCCAGACTTCAGCCTTAAAGCGCTGGGAATTATCCTCAGCCTGTTCCCCCTGCACTACACGATACTCCGGCAAGAGTTTGTAATGTCCCTGGCTCCATTCTTGCAGCGCGGCTTTGTAGTTTTGGCGAGCCGGGTCGCTGAGGATCTCTGTAACTAACTGCTGAAAGTAATGATCCAGGCAGGGGCGTACCAGGTCTAGGTTGTGCGTGCTCAAATACAAAGCCGCCAGCACTGCCTCAAACGCATCTGCCAGACGTGATTCTCGACCGAGCTTATCTTTCAGGGCGCTTTCGGACACAAGCAAATATGGCTCTAGCCCATAGTGATCCGCAAGCTGTGCCAAAATACGGTCGCTCACCAGTATTGATCGAATGGCTGCAAATTCTCCTACTGGTAGTTTAGGATAGGTTTCCAGCAAAAAAACAGCCGTTGCCAGGCGCACCACGGCATCACCAACAAACTCAAGCTGCTCATAATTTGCAGTCGCTGAAATCGAGGGATGCGTCAGCGCCAGATCGAGCAAAGTCCACTGAAGTGACGATTGCCCAGGTAAACCTAGCTTTCGCACCAGATTTTGCAATTGCTTCTGGCGATGAGGATACTGGAGTGTCATGCCTGCCAGTTTATCAGGTCTCTTTAGTGATCAAGCCTCTCCTGTTATCTACAGTTGATCATCAACTGACCTACTAAAGAAAGGTAGACGAACTTTTGGTGCCAGAAGGCGAATGATAGAGAGCGTTAAGGACTTTGGTACAGTTCGTGGAAGATCCCGGTTGGTTTGCAACAGTATGGGACGATCGCTGATTAAAATGTATCAGGAGGGAATTGAAGTTGACTGACGCATAGGCTGGTGGCAGCTCAGTTGCGTCGATCGCGTCAATCACAGGGCGTTGCGCTCGTACTGTTGCGATCGTCTTCGGCAGCACACCAATCAGCAATGCCAGCACCTCATCTGACAGTCCGATCAGCGCTTGTGCACCAAAGAATTCTTCAAAGCTAGCAAACAGTTTCTCAGCTCTTTCAATCGCATCTGAGTGATCTGTAATCTTTTGTAGCCAGCGCATCCATTGAATTCTGCGGCTGTAGGCAGTCTGACGCTGCTGATGCGTCACGACCGAAACAATTTCGGGGGCGCCGATCGCAATCACACTCACGCAAGCTTGCTCCACCAACGTTCCTACCGCTGCACCAGGACCAGCGAATTCGGCATGATGGGCTTTGCAGATAATTAAGCCGCTCCGTTTGTGCTCGCTTACTGCTAACAATTGATGCACATTCAATGCAGTGTCTAGTTTATCTGTCATTAGAACCTGGGAGGTCTGGTTAATCACACCTTTACCCTGCGAACGCGCTATATGAACCCTGCTATGCCGTTATCCAGTACGCACATCCAAGCGGCGCATTGACCAACAACACTCGTCAAAACGACTTGCTGATGCCCTCATCCTAGTGCAGGTTCAAAATGTCGTACAGCGTACCGACGTTGCTTTGCTGAATCTATACATTCATCTGCTGAATCAGTAAAGTTTAATGAAACCAGAGGACTAGACGGTTAATAGAAAAAAGCGTTGGGAATAGGGAGAGCAAGACATAAGCCGGGTTCTGTTCTCCCAAATGCATAGCACGTAGGAGGGCAGTTATCTATCTAGGACACCTGTTACCAAGTACCTCAAGCGGACGGGCAAAAACAGGATCGCTCCTGTCTCTGCATGGAACTGGGAAAAGACCAACCAGTGTTCCGCAGCCTTGCTTCCAACTGGGGTTTACCGAGCCAGCACCTCTCGATGCTGCTGGTGCGCTCTTACCGCACCTTTGCACCCTTACCTTAAAAGTCTAAAGGTTAAGATATAAAGGATAGAAACGTGATTTAGCTTTCATCCTACTGCTTCGCAGAAGCAATCTACAGCCTTCAGCCTTTCAATCGGCGGTATGTTTCTGTGGCACTATCCTCACGATTGCTCGCACTGGGCGTTACCCAGCAAGTTTGGTCTTTCGGAAGCCCGGACTTTCCTCGGGCTGTCGTCAAGCGCACAAGGCTCTTGCTACAGCCCGCAACCGCCTGCGCTTACTCTCCTTTTGATTAGTCTAGTCGGTAGAGGGGACAATCGTCAGCCAGCGTTACGGGCGAAGCTTACAACAAGCAAACAGTAGAGAAACACCCAAAAACGTCTGTGAGTGGCTGGTTCTAAGCGATCTTTTTCTAGTTTCTAATACTTTCTTCCAATAGCGCCAGATGTTGTTATAGGGCTATAGGGTTTCTTACCCAGAAAAAGTTGAGTATCCACCATATTTCTAAAACGCTTTAAAGGCAGCACCGATTCTTTGAACGTACTGGCGATAGTAGTTCTTTCGATCGACAGGCGTATTAAGCCTTACGCGATCGGAACGTTTACTGGGAGGCGGAGCGATCGTTGCAGCAAAATCAGTAGTGGTGAGCGATGTGCCGCCTTGTACAGTTTTTGGAGGCAATCTAGCTAAATGTATCCGTCAACGCTTTGATGATCAGGTGATCCGATCGCTACTTGAAATCGTCTAGCTGCATTGGGACATCGAGAAGATTATCCCTCTTCTGTCACGCTTGCCAGAGAAAAAGCTAAAAGCATTGCCTGCTGTGACTTCCGCTCTTCTGCCACATTTAGGCAGCTAAATTACGTCAGTTCGGGTTAAGCCGGGAGCAGCAAATTATGGTTGATTGCAATCGCAGGCTTCTTTGGCTGATGGCAATAGGCAATCAATCCGCCCAAAATATTGACAAAGCAGTTGACCGGAGAGCGGTGACGTGAATGCTCAATTTGCGAGATGTTCTTCAACTGGTCAATGATGGATTCGATAATGGCGCGTTTGCGGAGCAAGAGACGGTCGCCCAACGGCATCAATCGCTGTTTCATGTTGCGCTTGAGTTTGGTGATGAGTTGAATGCCTGCGGTGTCAAGTAGCTGTTTTGCCGGCTTTTGCGAGACATAGCCCTTGTCAGCAAACACTTTGCCAAACAACTGCTGCAACAATTTCGGCACCGGAGTGCGGTCATCGGTGTTGCCAGGAGTCAGAATCATGTTGAGCAATTCGCCTCGGTCATTCACCACTAAATGCAGTTTGAAGCCAAAGAACCAATCGACCGAGGTTTTGCCCCGTGCCGCTAAGTCTTCAAACACCTTATGTTGCTTGATGCGGCGATTGTGACAGACTTTGAGCGATGTTTAGTCCATAAAACTGATGCCGCTACACTTGCCGAAACACGAGCGCAAATAAGCGCACAGCGGCACCAGCGTGTCTGGAACCCATTCGATGAAGCGTTGATAGCTAACGAGCCCCGGAAACGCCTCTGCCCATTCGGTCCGCACTTTCGCTTGATAATAAGTTTTGAAGTTGCGGTAACACGACTGATGGAAGGCAATCAAAAGCGTCATGAGCTCGCTCAAGCTCAAGCTGCGCGGTCGGTTCCGGCGCTGGAGTCCACTTCCCAAAAGTTGCTGTTTCCATTGACCTTCAAAGCTTTGG